>JAJCYL010000326.1 GCA_029262955.1 Cytophagales bacterium
AAACCAGCCAATGCCAGAGATAGGCTTACGTACACGATGGGACCGGAAAAGGATTTCTCCTTCCAACTGGCCAATAATCCAATGAGGGAAACCCCTCCTAGTACATAGAGTATTATTGAAAAAACTTCAGCGGTTTCTTCATGCACTTCTATAAAGTTCTCATCGATACCATTTATTTTTTCCACAACTTCTTCGGCTTCTTCACCCGTTGACATAGCAGCAATAGCGGTGAGTGCACCTAGAATGAAAATTCCATATGCGGCCCGCTTTAAAACTTCGGATTTAATCAATAACCCCGCAATCATCACTAGCAAACCAACCATCGGAATGATAATTGGTAAGTGATTGAGTGCTAAATGCCAATGTGCTCCATTCATAATTATTCTATTTAAAATTTGAATCCGTCATGCTCCTAAGCATTGGTTCTAAATGTTTTCTAAAACCCGATCTAATTTTTCGCTTACTTCCGCAGCGTATTCTTCAATTACCCGGTTGTCAATAACCTTCATTGCTTCTAATGGATTGATTATGGCTATTTCTATTTCCTCATTTCCCACCTCCCGAATAGTGACATTGCACGGTAGCATCAGACTAATATGTTGGTCTACGGAAAGTACTTTGTCTGCGAAGACAGGATTGCAGGTACCCAAAATAAGATGAGGCAGATAATCCTTATCCAATTTTTTCTTCATGGTTGCCTGAATATCAATCTCTGTAAGAACGCCAAATCCCTCGTTTTTCAAGGCTTCTTCAACCTTTAATCGGGTGGCACTCATTGTTGATCCTGTGATTTTTTTTGAATTAAAATAGTCCATATGATTTCGGTTATTAGTATTCCTTATGTTTTGAAAACTCTGCATCTTAATAAACAGCCAATTATGATTTGTGGCTTATCACTCGCTTTCAATTAACATGGGATGCACTTCAACATTTATTTCCATAGTGATTTTTGATTTAATGGAGTGAGTTATCAAACAGGCATCTTCAGCTTTTTTCAAAATGCGCATGGTCTTATTTGTATAAATCTCATTGTGGATCACCACCGTAGGTTTGAGCAGGATTTCGCTCATCATAAATTTACCTTCAACCATTGCCAGCTTACCCTTTGCCTGACAGCAAAAGCTTGTAAACTCAAGTGTTGAATTTTCGGCAATGGCTAAAAAAGTGGTCATTAAACAACTACTCACGGCTGCAACAAACAAGTGCTCTGGTGACCAAATTCCTTCAATCCCTTTCGGGAATTCCGGTGGCGTGGCTACCTCGATACAAACGCCATTTTTTTTATTCAATTCAGGAGAACATAAAATGCCTTTGCGACTGTTTTCCCATTTTACATCTACATTATAAAAGTGTGATTCCATTGTTTTGCTTTCTGAAAAGTGTTTTTGATCCCAAACCGGCATTGTTTCAACCAGACAAAGGACGTGGGAATAGATATCTTTTGGCATGATAAGACTCATTGTCATTCAGGTCAATTGTCATGAAACATCTTCTCATTGTTTACTATTAAATGATGGGAGGGGCATTTTTTAGTGTAATTGAATATATGGTAAGCCTTCGGTGTAAGTTGATGGTAAAAGAA
The DNA here is from genome assembly GCA_029262955.1 of Cytophagales bacterium. GTDB lineage: Bacteria > Bacteroidota > Bacteroidia > Cytophagales > Cyclobacteriaceae > JAJCYL01. Next base: position 1,583 of record JAJCYL010000326.1, read on the forward strand.
GAGCTCGAAAAACTTGGCCTACATTATGTAGAACTTGATCTAGGAATGGTTGAAACGCAAGAAGATGCCACACCAGAGCAACTATTGCAGAAGCGATTGCTTTTTCCCAATCAGAATTTCTTTATTTATTTAGTTTATCAAGATAGATTTTTAATTCAGTAGCAGTCAAATTCTTATGCTATCCGAAACATTTGAGGACTCGATAACAGAAGGAGACTGTCCCTATTAAGCCCTTTCCGGGCTCTCAATTTTTACTCATTCCTCATTCAAACAAAGTTTGATTCGATTTTTCGTAAAAAAAAGCCACCAAATATTTGGTGGCTTTCTCTTGTCGGGGTAGTAGGATTCGAACCTACGACCCCCTGCTCCCAAAGCACATTTTTTATGGTTCTATATGTTTTGATATGATCTTATACGTCTGATTATCAGATATTTATATATTATATTATTTCACAATAAGCGCTATAATACCTATATTTGTTGACAAATAGTTGACAAATTTGTTAGAATGACGCTCACAACTAAGGTGCAATTAAACAAGACCTATCAAAAAAATGATGGTTCTTACCCACTAATAATAAGGACGACCTATAATAGAAAAATAATGCGTATCCCTATTGGGATTTCGCTATCTGATAAGGACTGGGACGATAAGGGTCAGCGAATAAAATCTCATTCCAAAGTTGCTGATAATACAACAAGGATTAATAAACTCATACAAGCCAAAGTACAATCCATCTACGACGTATTTACTCGACTCGAAGATGAAGATCAAATACACAACTTGAATCTAGCTCAAATTAAGAAAATCATTATTGGGAAAACTGATAACACTGACAAGGATGTTTTCGCCTTTATTGATAAAATCATTTCTGACTTGATTAAAGCAAGGCGAATTGGCAACGCAGAAGTCTATAGGGGGCTCTTTAAAAAACTAAAAAGCTTCATAGGTGGTGAACGATTATCTTTTGACGAGATCAATTACCAGTTCCTGAAGAAAATAGAGATCTCCCATTACTCAAAAAACAATGAGGCAGGAGGACTAAGTGTTTATCTAAGAACACTACGTGCTGTATACAACCAGGCCATTAGGGCTGGAGTTGCTAAACAAGAAAATTATCCATTCCGTGAATATCGGATTAAAAAGGGGGTTCCTAATCGTAGAGCATTGGATGAACAAGAGTTCAGCAAGTTTATATCTCTTCAACTCGACGAAGACTCTCCTAAAGCAAGGGCAAGAAAATTGTATTTAGCATCCTACTATTTGAGAGGTATGAATTGGATGGACATGGCACTTTTAAGAGTTTCCAACATTCAGGGAGACTTTGAACGTATTACCTATATAAGACAAAAGACCAGAAATAAAAGATTTAGCATTAAGATCAGTAAGCCTCTCAACGAATTTATTAGAGAAAACTTATCTAAAAACTATCAGAAAGAGGATTTTCTTTTCCCCATACTCACAAAAGAACACCATGAAGATCGATATCATGACGTAATAATGAATAAGCGAAAGAAGCTTAACAAACGCTTAAAAGAAATTGCAATACTATGTGAGATTGAATCCTTTAC
>JAJCYL010000327.1 GCA_029262955.1 Cytophagales bacterium
CCTGGAATATCTTTTAGTATTAGAACCATCAGCCATAACTGAAGATAATCATTTTTGTAGTTGCCTCAAGGTCTGTGTTGGTCTGTGAGCCACAGACCTGTGGTGGGACTTCGTTTAGTTCAAGCCTGGAATATCTTTTAGTATTAGAACCATCAGCCATAACTGAAGATAATCATTTTTGTAGTTGCCTCAAGGTCTGTGTTGGTCTGTGAGCCACAGACCTGTGGTCGAGGGTGGAGCTACTTTCCAAAAATCCTCGTCTATGGCTCACAGGACTAGTTGTGAAAAGACCATCAAAGGATAGTGTCTCAAGGCTAAAAACTTACCGATCTGTGAGTCACAGACGTCGGAGTGGGAACGCTCTCCATGACGACATTAATTATTACCTGGCAAGTCGATTTTCGGAAGAGAAAGTCATCTCTATCAGATTAATCAAGGGTGATAAGCGAGACGCCAGCACCTCCATGATCGACGTGTTCATCTTTAACGCTTTTGATGTAATCGTAATCCCTTAAATAATTTCGGATTGCTTCTCGCAGTACACCATCCCCTTTTCCATGAATAATACGTAATTCAGTAATTCCCAGGAGCAAGGCTTCATCTAAAAAAGCATCAAGCTTGCTAACTGCCTCAGATGCCCGGTTACCTCTAAGGTCCAGGTTACTCGTAAAATCCGCTGCTCTACGATTATAATTGAGGCTTTTTACCCGTGTATTTCTATCGTAAGATTTTTCCTCCGTTTTTACCACCTTTTCGATCTTCTCAAAATTTACCAGAGATTTTATTGAGCCCATCATTACTTCAGCTTTCTTGCCTTTAATTCGGATTAATTCGCCAATTGATTCCTGCCCAATGATTCGAACCTGATCACCTACTATTGGAGGTTTAGAAACACTCGTAGTGACCACAGATTTCTTTTTACGAATTGGTAGAGAGACTTTGTCTTTATGTTGGGTTAACTCCAACCTGGCTTTTTGAGTTTTCTCCTTGTCAGCCTTGGCCTCCCTAATGTCCTTTATTGTTTTTTCAATCTTTTTGTTGGCACTATTAAGCAGCATTTCAGCTTCTCTTTTCGCGGCGTTCAGAATCTCTCTTCTTTCATTCTCGAGGTGTTCTTTAAGGTCTTGATAGTCTCGATGTTCTGTTTCAAGCCATTCTTGCTTCTCCTTGAGGGTTGCTATTTTTTCCTGGTATTGAGTTTTTTCAAATTCCAATTGATTGACCAGTTTGTCAAATTTGACATGAGAATATCCCACTAGCTTTTTAGCTTTTTCGATCAACGATTTGCCTAATCCAATATTCCCGGCTATTTCGAGGGCAAAAGAACTGCCTGGTTTTCCAATATCTAACTGATACAGAGGAGCTAGTTTTGAGGAATCAAATCTCATAGCTCCATTGATAATACCAGGGCTCTTTTCAGCCATTTTTTTAAGATTGGAATAGTGGGTTGTCACCACTCCGTAGGAGCCCTGATCATTAAGTTGAGATAAAATAACTTCCGCAATGGAGCCACCAAACTGAGGTTCTGTTCCAGTACCAAATTCATCAATAAGAAAGAGCGTTTTGCCATCAGCATGATCAAGGAAGTGTTTCAAATTCCTGAGATGTGAGCTATAAGTACTTAAGTCATTTTCAATAGATTGTTCGTCTCCGATATCGATAAATAACTTCTGAAAAACTTTCACTTTTGATGACTCACCAACCGGTATCAGTAGGCCTGACTGGAACATGTATTGCAAAAGACCGACGGTCTTAAGGCTCACTGATTTACCTCCGGCATTTGGTCCGGAGATAACAAGGATTCTCTGTTTGGTATTGAGGATGAAATTCAGTGGGACGACCTGCCTACCAATTTTTTTATGATAAATAAAAAGAAGAGGATGCCGGGCACTTTCTAATTTATGTGTATCACCTGATGAAATCTCAGGTAATACGGCATTAAGTTCAGAGGCCAACTTTGCTTTAGCACGAATGAAGTCAATGGTTCCTAAAAATTGATTGGCTTTGAGTAATACCTGTATTGAAGGCCTGATCAGATCAGAAAGACCTATCAAAATATTGATAACAGCACGTCTCTCCTGATAATGTAATTCCCTAATTTCATTGTTGACTTCGATTACCTCAGTTGGCTCTATAAAAACTGTTTGACCAGTAGCCGACTCATCCTGAACAACGCCTTTGATTCGTTTCTTATTTTCTGCTAGAACGGGTATTACCAGCCTACCTTCTCGTATAGATACCTGGCCATCACCGGGAGAATAGCCGTTGTCACGAGCTTTCTTGAGTATCCCCTCAATGGTTTTTCTTAATCGTTGATCCTGACGATGAATCTCACTTCTGATTTTAAGCAACTCGTCAGATGCATTGTCCTTCAGTGTCGCCGTTGGCTCAAACTTATTTGTAATAACCTGATGGAGTGAAGCATCGAATTCGATTGGCGCAGACAGTTCGTACAGGCTTGGGTAAACCTCTTTATTGGTTGTAAGAAATTCAATGCATGAGATGATGGTGCCCAGCGCTAGTCCAACCTCGTATGTTTCTTCTTCCGATAGGTAGGAGCGTTCAACTTGAATGCTATTTAGATTGGCTGCTATATTTAAGTAATGTGATGAGGGGAACTCATCACCTGAAACCAATATTTTTCGAAAATCTTCAGTTTGCAAGAGAAGCTTTTCAATTACGCTGCTATTGGTGAGAAACTGGATTTTATCAACATAAGATCTGCCCAGCTCGCTCATGCAATTCTTGCGTATGAGCTCTCTGATTTGATCAAAACCAATTTTTGATTCTATGTTCTCAGGGTAAATCAAAGGCTTGTTTTATCTCGTAACAATCGGCAATTTACACCATAATTGATTCAAGCAATTTCAATTCAATCGCTTTGTGACTTTCAATCGTTTCTCCATATTACTTGTAATACGACTGTCCCTGATCTTTGCGAATTTGCTGACACTTGCTATAATTTTTGGCAGAGGGGATCTCTTTTTTAACCAACTGATATTAGGAGCATTTCTACTTGCACAGGTTTATGAGATATTGTTCTTTATATCCCGAACGAATAGAGACCTGGCCAAGTTTATACTGGCTATAAAAGAAGCTGACTTTACGGCCTCATTTACAGGTGGTCCAAAAGACAAGTCATTCATTAGATTATATAATAGTTTTCGGGAAATTTTGGATACCATCCGTCTTTCTGAGTTGGAAAAAGAAGCCCAACACCAGTACCTCCAAATTATTATTGACCATATCAATGTCGGGCTAATATCGATGAATAGTAGGGGAGGAATTGAATTGATGAACAAGAAATCCCAGGAACTTTTACAAGTCCCTTATGTCAAATCCTGGAAACTTTTGAAAACAGAAAATACAAAGTTTTTTGAAGAAGTAAGTGCTCTTAAGAAAGAGGAGAATAGACTGATTGAAGTACTTGTAAACCAAAGCAGAAAACAGTTGACGGTTAATGTCACAGAAGTGAAAATTTTAGAT
>JAJCYL010000328.1 GCA_029262955.1 Cytophagales bacterium
GATGAATAAACGTGCATTAGTTACCGCAGCATTCACTTTCAGTTTATTTCTTATAATTCGGGAATCCAATAATAGCTGATCTATATTTTTTTTATCAAAATGAGCCACTTTTTCAACATTAAAGCCCGCAAATGCATTTCTGTAGCCATCACGTCTCTTTAAGATTGTACTCCAGCTCAATCCCGCTTGGGCCCCTTCCAATATTAAAAACTCGAAATGTATTTTATCGTCATGAACTGGCACACCCCATTCATCGTCATGATACTTGATATATTCGGGAAACGAATTTTCTACCCATTTACACCTGTTTATTTTATTGATCATTTTCTATATCTAATTTATCCAATCGAAGGACCAAATCTGACAGGACTTTTGCTACCTGGCCAAAAAACTCAAAATCAGTTTTATCATATGTATCTGTAGACTTATGATAATCCTCGTGATCCTCAACTCCAAAATAGAGATAAGGAATCCCCATTTTATGGAAGGCTGCGTGATCGGAAGAATTTGTCCAATCATTTTTTTTGTCTCCAGGATTATCATGACCTAAGCGTATCTTGATAGGATAATCCCCTCTCCAATCACGGATCATATCCCTGAACCGCGGATTATGATAAGTTCCACTGGCAAATATTTCTTTACTCCCATTTCTGCTAACCATGTCAAAATTAACGTTGAATATTATTTTTTCAATGGGTACAGGCGGATTAGCAACAAATGCATGTGCACCTAGCAAACCTTCTTCTTCAGCATCAAAAGTTACAAAAATTAAAGTGTGGTGTAAATCCGACTTTCTAGCTTTTTCGGCCAGATAAAGAAGCACAGACACACCAGATGCGTTGTCGTCTGATCCATTGAAAATCTGTCCGTCTTTAATTCCCAAATGATCGTAGTGGGCGGATATAACGATTACGTCTTTAGACCTTCCAGGCAGAAATCCGATTATATTATAACCAACCTTAAAAGTTTCTCCAGGAGTCTCAAATTCATGCAAAGAATTTTCTTCATATAAATTGAGTCCTATCTCATCAAATCGGTTTTGTATATATTGCCTGGCCTTCTTGTTACCAGCGGTTCCTGTTTTACGACCTTCCATGCCATCGGAAGACAGCACTTTCAAATCATTGAAGAGGCTACCGAACTCCGTTAAATCCTGACCATTAGAGAAGCCAATTATAAATAAGAAGAATATTGATAAAAACACTTTCATATGGCAACAGTAATCTCGATTTGTGATTGATAGTAGGCCGAATTTAATCAAGTCAAATTTATAATGAACATAGTTACTATTTGGCCATATTTGTTCGTTTAAAATGCAAGATGTAATTGCTTTCATGAGAATCTTCTTTTCATTCATTCTAATATTCACTAGTTCACATTCATGGTCTCAAATGCTACCAGAAAAGCTTGACCAATTCAAATTACTAGAAATCCGTAATCAGCTTCCTCCGGATCTGCTATCAAGTAGAACCGCTGTTTTTGTTCAAGTTCCCAATAAAAAAGGCAAGTATCCTATCAGAGGGGATTGGAAAGAATTTGCACAATCAACACATGAAGGTTTTCGGAAAATTGGTATTGATGCTGTCGCCTATTACAATTTAGAAGATTTTTATGCAGGCCTTGATGCCGAACAAGGCTTTTTAAGCCCCTTGCAAAATCGAAAAATTGAAAATCTAATTTTCCTCCAGGTGAAAGAAACTATACTTGGTAATGAGGTTGTGCTAACAATCACCAAACGCTCTTCAAACGAGTTACTATCCATTAATCAACCTGCCTATAGACTACAACGCAATGCAATCGGTGAACTCATTGCTCAACTGGGCAGGGACATTTATGCTGATAAACTGGTCAATGCGAATTTTCTCATTTTGGACGAACCGGAATTCTTCACTGACACTGACGCTGTTAGGGGTAGAAGATATGAGTCATTCACTGGCGATCTAAAAATCAGCAAACTTGCAGTGCCTAAATTCTCAAAGTATCAATTTCCAGATGATATCGATTCTACATCGATCTCGCAGGACAAAATTTCGGTGATTAGCTCATATAATAATGCAGTTGACTTAGCCAACCAAAAATTAGCTGAAATTATGACCGTTTATCCGTTTAAATATGAGTTGGTTGATTATTCTGAAGGAGAGGAGCATCTTTATAGGAGAGAATTTAGCTACGTGCTTATGTTTTTACATTCAACCGGAAAGTCTGTCAAAGAACTGCTTAATTACGATGTTGATTACAATGAAACCGATTATATAACACTTAAAACAGTACAGGAAGGAATTACAACCCTCGAACAATTACCAATCAATACGCCCATTTTCAAGTTTTACACTAAACAACTGGTTAATAAAGAAATTTATTTGGGCAATCAATGGGACGCAGATTTGACCTGGGAGGAAGCTCTAATCAATCATCTTAATAATTTTAAAGAAACAGTGGTAAAGAAGACCAACTAAAATGGAAAATTCGGTATTATTTAATAACTTATAACTGAATTTTCCTGGATGATAAAACGCTGGATATATCCCCCCATTGTTGACAATCAATTAGTCAAAACTCTATCTTCTTCAATAAATATTAGTCTTCCGCTCGCGACAATTCTTCTTCAACGAGGTGTTAACGACTATGATCAAGCGAGGTCCTTTTTCAGACCAAGCCTGTTAAGCCTGTATGATCCCTTTTTGATGGCTGATATGGCCAAAGCCGTAGAACGCATCAATGATGCACTTTTCAAAAATGAAAAGGTATTGATTTATGGTGACTACGACGTCGACGGGACAACCTCGGTGGCTTTGATTTATGGGTTCCTCAAAAGTCATGGTCACAGCGACATTTCCTATTATATACCTGATCGTTATGAAGAAGGCTATGGCATCTCAGAAAAGGGGATTAGATGGGCTGCAGATAATCATTTTAAGTTAGTCATTGCATTAGATTGTGGAATAAAGGCCTTTAACAATGCAAAGCTTGCCAGGGAATTAGCTCTTGACCTTATCATTTGTGACCATCACTTACCTGGCGATGAATTACCGGATGCCTTCGCCATTTTAGATCCCAAAAGAAAAGACTGCGACTATCCGTTTGATGGCCTTTCGGGTTGTGGAGTGGGGTTCAAACTCCTTCAGGCGTTTTGTCAGCAAAATACAATTGACCAAAATGAATTGTATGAGTACCTCGATTTAGTTGCTGTAAGTATTGCCTCCGATTTGGTCCCAATTATTGATGAAAACCGTATCCTCGCCTATTTTGGATTAAAAAAACTCACATCGAAGCCATCAATTGGACTTGCCGCCCTGAAAGAAGTTAGCGGTCTGAAATCTTCTGAGGTGGATATCCAAGGCATTGTATTTGGAATTGGGCCTCGTATCAATGCAGCCGGTCGAATTGACCACGCCAAGACCGCCGTTCAATTATTAGTTGCAGATCATGAGATTGAAGCCAAAGCATTGGCCAATCAGATCAACTTGAAAAACACTAAGAGGAAAGATTTTGATAAGGATATAACCCAGGAGGCACTTGCCAGCATTGAAAAGGAAATTGATCCCCTAAAACGCTCGACTGTGTTATTTAACAAAGACTGGCATAAAGGGGTAATCGGGATCGTTGCCTCAAGATGTATAGAAAGCCACTATCGCCCAACCATAATACTTACAGAATCAAATGGAAAAGCAACAGGGTCTGCCCGGTCGGTCGAAGGTTTTGATATTTATGAAGCCATAGCCGCCTGTTCAGACTTACTGGAGCAATATGGGGGTCATAGATTCGCTGCTGGTTTAACTATGGATTTAAAAGATATTGAAGCCTTCCAAAAAAAGTTTGAAGAAACTGTGCGATCTACAATCGCAGAAGAATCTCTCTTTCCCAAAATTAAAATCGATCTAGATCTACCCCTCGAAGCCATCAATTTTAAGTTTTACAATGTGCTGATGCAAATGGGTCCATTTGGCCCTGGTAACGTCGAACCCCTGTTTTCTTCTTCGGATCTTGTTGTTGTTGGACAGCCAAGAATCATGAAGGAACTTCATATGAAATTTCATGTCCGCTCGAAGGACGGCAAACAATCATTTGAGGTATTAGCGTTCAATCTTTCCTCTTACAAAGATCAAGTGGTTCAGTCTGAAGGATTTAGTATCGCTTATCACTTACAACATACAACTTATCGGGGTGAAAAGTCATTACAATTGAACGTGAAAGACATCCGCTTCGAATGATTAAATTTGCGGCCCCATGTTGCTAAAAGCAGAACACTTAGTGAAGAAATACAAAGGAAGAATTGTCGTAAATGACATATCTGTTGACGTTAGTCAAGGGGAGATTGTAGGACTTTTAGGCCCTAATGGTGCTGGTAAAACCACTTCATTTTACATGATAGTAGGTTTAATTAAGCCCAATGAAGGCCGAATATTCCTTGACAAGGAAAATATAACCGGACTTCCGATGTATAAGCGGGCTAAAAAAGGAATTGGTTACCTGGCCCAGGAAGCATCAGTTTTTAGGAAGCTAACGGTTGAGGAAAATTTGATGGCTGTGTTAGAAATGACCAAGTTGTCAAGAAAGGAGCAAAAGGAAAAGATTGAGATTTTGTTGGAAGAATTCAGTCTTACACATGTTCGAAAAAATCTCGGAATGGTGTTATCCGGAGGAGAGAGGAGGAGGACTGAAATCGCCCGAGCGCTAGCTGTTGACCCTAAATTTGTACTACTTGATGAACCTTTCGCTGGTGTTGATCCTATTGCTGTAGAAGAAATTCAAACCATCGTTGCAAGATTAAAGACCAGGAATATCGGTATCCTAATTACGGATCACAATGTGAATGAAACACTCTCCATAACAGACAGGGCTTATCTAATGTTTGAAGGAAAACTTCTCAAAGCGGGAACTGCCGAAGAACTAGCTGCTGATGAACAGGTACGTCGAGTTTATTTGGGAAAACACTTCGAATTGAAGAGAAAGATATAATAATGCTTGTTAGAGTTATCGGGTTATCTCGGTAATTGATATATTAGCTATTTAGCATCCTAAATAGTTAAATTTTGGAAATACTCAATTCCATTCTTACCTGGGTAATGAAAAAGCGCATCCATCAGATTGAGCTTTTTATGAAATACCCACATGAAGTGCAGGAGGAATTGCGTCAAAAACTTATTAGATCCGCCAGTAGAACAGAGTATGGTCACAAGTATGGATTTTCTGAGATCGATACACGGGAACAATATATTCGAAATGTACCAATTGTCACCTACGAAGATCTTTTCCCTTATATAGAGCGGCTAATGGCTGGTGAACAACAACTTCTGTGGCAATCAGATATTAATTGGTTTGCCAAATCATCAGGTACTACTAACGCGAAAAGCAAATTTATACCGGTATCACCAGAGGCACTGGATGACTGCCATTTCAAAGGTGGCAAAGATCTAATCTCCATATACGTCAACAATTATCCTGATTCCAGACTTTTTAGTGGTAAAGGCCTTACCATCGGTGGTAGCCAGCAAATCAATCAATTTGATAAGAACTCCAATTCTTATTATGGTGATGTCTCAGCGGTAATTATTAAGAATTTGCCTCTATGGGCACAGTTCGTCAGCACTCCAGGTTTGGATATTGCTTTGATGGAAGAATGGGAAGAGAAAATTGAGAAAATGGCTAAAGTGACTGCCAAAGAAAATGTTACCAGCATATCCGGGGTCCCGACCTGGACTGTAGTGTTGCTTCAGAAAATTCTTGAAAATGAAGGTAAGGATAGCATACTTGACGTTTGGCCCAACCTTGAAGTCTTTGTTCATGGAGCAGTTGCTTTCACACCTTATGAAGCTTTATTTAAGAAATTAATACCATCAGATGGAATGCGCTACATGGAAACTTATAACGCATCTGAAGGGTTCTTCGGAATTAAGGACCAAACGGATGGTAAAGACATGTTATTAATGCTTGATTACGGCATTTATTATGAATTTATTCCCTTTGATGAAATAGATAGTGACAATCCTAAAACTCTAAGTTTAGATGAAGTTCAGTTAGGAGTGAACTATGCCATGGTGATCACCACAAATGCGGGTCTTTGGAGATACAAGATTGGAGATACCATTAAGTTTACATCGGTCAATCCTTATCGGATTATGATAACCGGTCGAACAAAGCACTTCATCAATGCATTTGGCGAAGAACTGATTATTGAAAATGCCGAGACAGCGATAACCATTGCCTGTGAGCACACCGGAGCTATTGTAAACAACTTTACCGCTGGGCCTCGATACCTAAAAGCCGGTACAAAGGGTGGTCATGAATGGATTATTGAATTCAAGACCGCTCCGAACGACCTGAATGAATTTGGAAGAATACTTGATACAGTTTTGAAAGAAGTAAATTCTGACTATGAGGCTAAAAGGTATAAAAACATCGCTCTGGATGAGCCACATATTCACTTTGTCAAAGAAGGTACTTTTTACAATTGGCTCAAAAGAAAGGGAAAATTAGGTGGTCAACACAAGGTACCTCGGTTGGCCAACGATAGAGAATACATCAATGACATTCTGAAAAGTATAGAAGTTGCTACAACTGTCTAATTGACAATCAGGTAGTCATAAGTCAGGAGCAGGCTTGCGCCATGAATGAATTGGTCGAATCCTATTCCCGTATAATACCACCTCTTGTCATCCCGGGCATAAAGAGTGGCATTTATTTTACTAGTAAAGAAATCCGTCACAAAGTGAATGCCCCCATTAATAAGGGCATAAAAAATAGCCGCATTCAAGCCAAATAAGACAAATGACCCAACAAATAAGACAAAAGTATATGTGCCAATATGGATTGTAAGCCACTTTAAACTCTTGGCCTTATTTATGGCCATATCTGTAGATTGGAATAGGAAATCACCTATAAAATGAATCAGTAAGAGTATTACTGCCACAGTTAATGTTGAGTTTAAGCTAATAATTGGTTCCTCTGCCAAGCCCAGGCTGCTTTAGTTAATCACTTAAAATAAGGGTTAAGTTAAGTAACCCCAAACAAAAAACGATAATGTCACCCGTTCTATTCAAATAACACGAAATTTATTTTGTAACCGTAACAGAGGCTCTTTCACAAGTTCCTCCCAGCGGCGGGTTTAGTTTAGAAACTTTAACCGTTACTTTTTCTACTCCATCATATCGCCGATATATCGCATTTAGAATCTTATCCGCCAAATGCTCAAGGAGATAACTTGATCCCTCCAATTCCTTTTGAACAATCAGATAGACCTCTTCATAGTCGACAGTTAGGTTGATATCATCATTGATCGCAGCTTTTTGAAAATCCACATCTAACTCCAAGTCTATCTCAAAAGAATTCCCGTTAGTGCGTTCGGCTTCATGAACACCATGAAAACCATGAAATTTAAGACCCTCCAGGGCTATAGTTCCCATCTTAACTTAACTCATCAAAGAAAGATTGTTCCCCGGTTTCTTTCGTTGGCTTCGACTCCGGCTCTTCCTTGGCTTCTCCGTTTTCAGGTGCCTTCACATTCTCAGCCGGTGGATTTACCTCTTCTGGTACTGATATTTTGCGCTTTGGTGGCTCAGGAGATCGCATCGGTCGAGCCAGCTCAACTGGATTTTTTGTCCCTTCTTTCTTATGGCTGCTTGCCTCATAATCTCCCTCCATTCTTCTTGACAATTCCCTGGCCTTTTTAAGCTGTGGAGCAATATTTATCTCGGTATTTTTCTTCGAGATGCGCTCCAGTTTGTCAGCAATATCACTTGAAAGAGACTTCAATTCTGCTACCAAGCTCTCTCTTTGGTTTTCAATCGCTTTATATTGATGCTCCATCTTTCGAAGTTCGTCTTCCATCTCTTCAATTACCTCTCTTGTCTCAAGCTCTGCTTTTTCAATCATAGCCCTGGCTTTTGATTTGGCATCATTCATTAAAGCCTCTGAATTTATATATGCCTCCTTTAAGTGAAGTTCGGCGGCTTTATTAGCCTGGTCGATCATATTAGCGCCAGTATCTTCAGCTGTTTTCAGAGTCTTGAACAATGAGCTTTCAACTTCCCGTAGTTTTTCGACCTCCTTTTGCGATGCTTCAAATTTTATTGCAAGTTCCTTCTTCTCATCCATTACTTTTTCCCATTCCTGAGAAAGAGTGAGCAGGAAGGCGTTTACTTCATCTTTATCATACCCACGGAGCTTCTTTTCAAATTGTTTTTGACGTATTTCTAGGGGTGTAATTTTCATGAT
>JAJCYL010000329.1 GCA_029262955.1 Cytophagales bacterium
ACGCATCGTATGTTAGATATGTTTAGTAAGAAAAAGAAAAAGGACTAGGCTGTGATAATCACTATTGTTGATACCATATATCTTATTGCAATTATCTTATTCATTGTCGGCCTTAAGCGATTAAGTTCTGCTGATACGGCACGCAATGGTAACCTTATTGCGGCTTCGGCAATGGGTCTGGCCATTATAACCACATTGGTTTACCCAATGGAGGGATATACCAACAACTATGCCTGGATTGGTGGTGGACTATTGCTTGGTTCTTTAGTAGGCTATTTAGCCGCTAAGAAGGTTGCAATGACTGCCATGCCTGAAATGGTTTCTCTATTCAATGGCTTAGGCGGCGCAGCCACCATGTTAATCGCCATCGTTGAATTTTATAATTACCCATCCGGAACGGCACTTTTGAATGGGCAAATGATCACCACGGATTTTGCACTTTTTGTTGGGTGTATTTCCTTTACCGGAAGCTTGATTGCCTACGGTAAATTGCAAGGTTTTTTGAGGGACTCATTGGTATTGCCCTATCCAAAAGTTGTTAACATGGTTTTGTTAGTGGCCATTATTGCAGTGAGTGTTCATATGCTTACTCAACCTTCTTTAAACTTCAATCTGGTAATGATTCTTTTGGTACTTTCTCTTACATACGGAATAACCTTCGTTACGCCGATTGGTGGCGGAGACATGCCAGTGGTTATCTCTTTGTTGAATTCATTTACCGGATTAGGAGCAGCCCTGGCAGGATTGATTTATAGCAATCAGGTGATGCTTGTTGGAGGTATCCTTGTTGGAGCATCTGGAACGATACTAACTGTGCTTATGTGTGAGGCCATGAACCGGAGTTTATTAAATGTAATCATCGGAGGATTTGGAGGGGGTGGAATTGCTGCTGGTGGAGGTAGAGAAGAGGTGGTTAAGGAAGCGTCTATTGCCGATTTGGCTATAGAGCTCAAGTATTCACAAAAAGTTTATATCGTTCCTGGTTATGGTTTGGCGGTTGCCCAGGCGCAGCATATTTGTAGTGAATTGGATGCCCTACTGGAGGCTGAGGGTGTTACGGTCAAATACGCTATTCATCCGGTGGCAGGAAGAATGCCTGGCCATATGAACGTGCTATTGGCGGAGGCCAATGTTCCTTATCCGAAACTCATCGATTTGGAGGATGCTAATAAAGACTTTCCTACCACCGACGTTGTTCTAGTTATAGGTGCCAATGATGTAGTTAATCCCGCTGCGAAAGAAGATCCATCAAGTCCAATCTATGGCATGCCTATTCTTGATGTGGAGATGGCAAAGAGTATTGTGATTCTAAAACGAAGTATGAGTACAGGTTACGCTGGTATTCAAAATCAACTCTTCTTTGGAGATCGATCCAGAATGCTTTTTGGAGATGCTAAAAGTAGCCTGCAGAAGTTGGTGGATGAAATTGGTAACGTTTAATACAGAATTCATTCCTTAAGTTCAGCTTGTTTTAGAATACTATTCAAAGTCCCGTATGGCACCTCATCCGAAAGTCGATGGCCAGCAATAATTACAATCCCCGATTTCTTATTGTGGCGATAAATGCGATGACTTCCTTTTTGCCTTTTTAAAAACCACCCATCACCCTCAACAATTTTAATTACATCACGATATTTCATATTTCGAGCCCATATCTAATTAGAAATTAATTAATAATTCAGGCCCTTACCATGAATTTCTGTTTGTAAAAACAGAACTATCGTTTATAAATATACCTAAATATTTCAGTTGTAGGTTGAATAGCAATATATCTAAATAGATAGCATCGCTGCTTCACTGGCAGGTTCCGGAGCACTCGATCCATCCTCTTTGAGCTCATCCAAATAGAGTTTAATTGCTTCAACCATATTTATTTCAGCTTCCTTACGATTACTTGCTGCCGTAGTACAACCAGGTAAATCTGGAACATATGCTGAATATCCATCCTTACTTCTCTCGTAAATGACCAGGTACTTTTTCATTTTTTAAAATTTAATATATCAACTAGTCAGTGGAGTTAACACTTAACTCGATATTTTTCAGGTCTGCATCAAGTTCATCCATTATATCGAAATTTCGATCATAGAAGAGGTTATTGTCCTCTTTTCCCCCTCAGATAAGGTTGCCTTCCCTTTCTAAGAAACGCAAACTTTGCTCCCGTCATTGCTTTATGGCGATTGAACTCTTTCTTCAACTCTTGAATTTCGTTCATGGCAATAGAATAAACTTAACTAATATAAAACGAAAAAATAGGAAATATGATATCTGAGTTATAATCACTCGTAGTAAACTTTCTCAGTTATAGCAGCCCAGCCATCAATGCTAGCTCTAAATTCACGATAAGCTTTATAAATCCGCTCTTCCATTTCGCCTTGTGCGGTTAATTCTCCGATTACTTCCTGGGTATAGATGCGCATTTGATCAAGAACTTCATCAGGAAATTTGCGAGGCACGACTCCTTCCTCATCAATTAACTTATTCAGGTAGATGCTGTTTTGGGTCTCAAATTCCATCCACATCCAGGTGTTTATACGTTGTGCGGCAGCCTTGACTATCTGCTGTAAATCACTGGGTAGCTCCAGAAATTTAGGTTTATTAATCAGAAGTTCCAGAACGGTACCAGGCTCATGCCAGCCAGGGTAATAATAATATTTCGCAGCATTGTAAAAACCCATTAGGTAATCATGGTAAGGCCCAATCCATTCTGTAGCGTCAATGACACCTCGCTCCAAATTGGTATAGATTTCTCCCCCTGCTACAGTTACTGCACTCCCTCCAGCCTTATTCAGAACTTTCCCTCCTAATCCTGGAATTCGCATTTTAAGACCATCCAAATCTTTTGGAGAGTTGATCTCTTTATTAAACCAACCACCCATTTGGGCCCCCGTACTGCCACAAATAGTAGGCAATAGGTTAAATGGTTCATAAGTTTCTTCCCACAATTTGTCTCCACCGCCATTATTCACCCAAGCCATTGTTTGCTGCGCATTCATTCCAAAAGGAACTGAAGCAAAGAACTGTCCCGCAGGCACCTTTCCAGCCCAATAATATGAGGCTCCATGACCTAGTTCTACTGCCCCATTACTTACCGCATCAAAACATTCTAATGAAGGGATTAACTCTCCTCCACCATAAACCTGAATCTTCATTCTACCACCGGACATTTTTTCTACGAAGTCGGCAAACATATTGCAACCTTGCCCAACAACTGGAAAGTTTGGTGGCCAGGTAGTGACCATTTTCCACAAAAAGGATTGATTAAAGTTGATGTAAGGAGTATTGATCTTTGATTGTTCCGAAGAGCATGCGATAAGAGCTGAACTCCCTATTGCTCCCATTGCACTTTCCTTAATGAACTTTCTTCTATTTACATTTTTCATTGAAACCGGGTTGATTCCAAATTACAATTAGTCTACTAGGAAACCTGAATTATTGACACAGCAATTTTCCTGTCATTTTGACTTATTATAAGATGAAATTGGACTGAATTGCGTCAAAGTGTCGGATTTTTTACAAAATTTCAAGATGGTAAGCCTTTTGATGATTCTTTATCAATTGAAATAACGGACCATGAATCTAAATAACTATACCATAAAATCACAGGAGGCCATCAACAAAGCAGCTGAGATTGCTGCGGCCAATCAGCAACAACATGTAGAGCCTGGACACCTTTTGCAGGGCATAATGCAATCAGATGAAAATGTCATCAATTTTTTGGTCAAAAAGCTGAGCATTAATAAGGATATAATTGATTCTGGCACGGATAAGATTGTGGCCAGTTATCCAAAAGTATCCAGTCAACAAACCTTTCTTTCGAATGATACCAACCAGGTTCTGCAAAAAGCACTCTCCTATCTGAAAGAGTTCAAGGACGAGTATGTAGCGGTTGAGCATCTTTTGTTAGCTATATTATCTGGTAAGGACAAAGTAGCCGATCTGCTCAAGGGGGTAGGTATAACTGAGAAAGATTTAAAGGCAGCAATCCTCGAACTACGAGGGGGAGACACTGTAAATGATCCAAATGCCGAATCTAAATATCGCTCTCTTGAACGCTATTCCAAGAATCTTAATAAACTGGCACAGGAGGGGAAGATTGATCCGGTGATTGGTAGAGATGAGGAGATAAGAAGAGTACTGCAAATTCTATCCAGACGTACAAAGAACAATCCAATCCTTTTGGGTGAACCAGGAGTTGGAAAGACAGCGATTGTCGAGGGAATGGCCCAACGGATTGTAGACGGAGATGTACCTGAGAACCTAAAATCAAGGACTCTAATTTCTTTAGACATGGGTTTGTTGGTTGCCGGTGCGAAATACAAAGGTGAGTTTGAGGAAAGATTGAAATCAGTTATTAAAGAAGTGACTGATTCTAATGGAGAAATTATCCTTTTTATAGATGAGATCCATACCTTGATCGGTGCTGGTTCTGGCGGTGATGGAGCCATGGACGCTGCTAATCTTTTGAAACCAGCTCTGGCGAGGGGAGAACTCCATGCCATAGGAGCTACGACACTCAAGGAATACCAAAAGCATATGGAGAAAGATAAGGCCCTTGAGCGTCGGTTCCAGGTAGTGATTGTTGATGAACCTTCAATTGAAGATTCTATTTCCATCCTTAGAGGAATAAAGGAGAAGTATGAAGTACATCATGGCGTAAGGGTTAAAGATGATGCAGTTATTTCTGCAGTCGAGCTCTCAAGTCGATATATTTCTGATCGTTTTCTTCCCGATAAAGCGATCGATCTAATGGATGAAGCGGCTTCCAAGCTTCGTATTGAAATAGATAGTCTGCCAGAAGCGTTGGATGAATTGCAACGGAAAATAATGCAGCTCGAAATCGAAAGGGAGGCAATCAGGAGGGAAAAGGACAAAGCAAAAGAGTCTGCCTTGTCGAAGACTATAGCAGAATTATCAGAGGATAGGAATGTCTTAAAGGCAAAATGGGAAAATGAGAAAGGAGTAATTCAGGGAATTCAACAGGAAAAGGAAAACATTGAAAAGTTTAAGCATGAAGCAGAACAGGCTGAGAGGTCTGGCGATTATGGGTTGGTTGCTGAAATACGATATGGCAAAATAACTGAAGCCGAGAAAAAGCTGGGAGAATTTCAAGACGAGCTGAAGGAGATGCAAGGTGGAGATTCTCTTTTGAAAGAGGAAGTAGATTCGGAAGATATTGCGGAAATCGTGGCCAAATGGACTGGAATTCCAGTTTCTAAAATGTTAGAAAGTGATAGAGAAAAATTGCTACACCTTGAAGAAGAATTGGCTAAAAGAATAGCTGGCCAGGAAGAAGCGATTGCAGCTATAGCTGATGCGGTAAGGAGGAGTCGGGCAGGGTTACAAGACCCAAAAAGACCAATTGGATCATTTATCTTTTTGGGTACGACGGGGGTAGGTAAAACAGAGTTGGCAAAGGCGCTAGCTGAATATCTCTTCAATGACGAAAACTCCATGGTAAGGATTGATATGTCCGAGTATCAAGAGCGCCACTCGGTTAGTCGGTTAGTAGGAGCTCCTCCTGGCTATGTCGGCTATGATGAGGGTGGTCAATTGACAGAAGCGGTTCGAAGGAAACCTTATTCGGTGATCCTGTTAGACGAAATAGAAAAAGCACATCCGGATGCATTTAATATTCTTTTGCAGGTGTTGGATGACGGTAGGCTAACTGATAATAAGGGCAGATTGGCGAATTTCAAGAACACCATTATCATCATGACCACTAATATCGGATCCCACCTTATCCAGGAAAGTTTTGAAAAGATGGTTGATGGAAATGAAGAAATGGTTTTGGAACAAACAAAAGCAGCAGTCTTTGATTTATTGAAGAAGTCGGTGAGACCAGAATTTCTCAATCGAGTGGATGAAACTATAATGTTCCGGCCATTGTCTAAAAATGACATCCGAAAGATAGTTTCGATACAATTTAAATTGATTCAGAAGCGTTTAGAAGATTCTGGCATAAAAATTGAAAGTAGTGATGAAGTATTGGATCGATTGGGACAGTTAGGTTTTGATCCACAATTTGGGGCAAGACCTTTGAAGCGAGTAATGCAGCGGGAAATATTGAACAAACTATCGAAGATGATCCTTGAGGGAAGTATTAGTAATGATTCAATTGTCGGAATGACGCTGAATGATGACAAAGAGATAGACTTCATGAATTTGGATGAAGTAAAGGTCTAAACGGTTGGTTTAGGTTGTTAATTTTGGGTGGTTGAAAGGGGGCGGGGGCCCCCTTTCCTTTTTTATGCTATTGCATCCATCGCCCGTAACCTTTGTAACAAAGTTGGATGTGAATAATGCACAAAGACATACCAGGGATGGGGTAATAGATTGGATAGATTATCGGATGTTAATTTCTTCAAGGCTATTTGAAGTGGTTCCTTGGCATAAGTGGTAATCGCATATTCGTCCGCTTCATACTCATTCTTTCTACTGTACATGTTACTCAAAATCCCGAGAATGGTACTTATGGGTGAATAAAGAATACCAAAGGCCAGCATGTTCAGGTGTAAAGCTGTTGTTTGACCTCCGAGCGCCCAAGACACTTCGCTGCTATTCACCATTAAGGATAACAGATAAAGCATGAATCCTGTTTGTAAAACACCAAATACCATTGAAAAAACGATGTGTTTTTTCTTGAAGTGACCGGCTTCATGAGCCAGAACGGCCACCAGTTCCTCGGTAGAATGATTTTCAATAAGTGTGTCATACAACACGATCTTTTTCTTCTTTCCCAAACCTGAAAAGAACGCATTTGCTTTCGCAGACCTTTTTGAACCATCAATAACAAAAATATTTTTAAGAGGGAAATTCACTTTTGAAGAATATTTCTCAATAGCCCCTTTTAGATCACCATCTTCCAGGGGGACCAATTTGTTGAATAGGGGTAGAATCAGCGATGTATAGAACATGTTCATAAAAAGCATGAAAGCCGTAATAACTATCCAAAAGTATATCCAGAAACCACTTCCAAATTGCATCACCAGGAAAATAAGTGCTCCGAGGATAATACCCCCAAGTATTCCG
>JAJCYL010000330.1 GCA_029262955.1 Cytophagales bacterium
TTGTCCTCCCTGAGTTTCTACGTCAGGCCAGGATAGCTGGTGTTTCCTCTGACGAATTAAAAAAGCACACCACCTATTAAACAGATAGAGTCATGAAAATGAGCAATAAATTAATATTGGGTTTAGTCGCATTTATTGGCCTCTATATTGTGGCGGCATTTGCAGAAATTAGGATAAAGGGGTGGCCTTATGGTGAGGTAGTTAGAGTTGATCATGTTACCAACTTATCTGATTTTAGCTATGTAAAAATAGACAGCATCGGTTGGAGGAATTCCGATGGGAGGAATTTAGTGAATATCAAAATAATGGAGCAGTCTGCTTGCAAAGTTCAAACATTCGAAGGAGATCAGATTCCGGAACTTAAGTACCACATGGAAGCAGATACACTGGTCATTGACCAATTTCAAAATGTGGGCAGGTCAAAACTGCAAATCAACGCGAATAAGAGATTTCTTAAAGGTATTGTGGCTATTTGGTCCAATGTGAATCTCTTAGGTCAACTTGATAGTTTAGAGCTCACGCTCAAAGATTACGCAAATCTAAACTGGGGGTATGGGGACAAACCATTTAACACCACATATCTCCAAGTATCCGCAAATAACTCATTTATGCAGACTTCTAAGGAGGTTAATATAGAAAACCTGCAGGTTGATAATTCAAAAAGCCATTTACGCATCCATGGGAACACTCAAAATCTCACTGGTTCAATAAAGGATACAAAATTGCACTTGAAACAAGTTGTCAATATGAGCGTCTCTAAAGACTCCTTAAGTGAAATTGACCGTAATTTCAAGTTTTGACTTCCTCATTACCTCTTGGCACTCAGAGCAGTGAGCCATTTTCAATGAGCCTCCAACCAATCTTCACCTATACCCACTCCAATATCCATAGGTACTTCCAAAGGATGCGCCCCCTTCATGAACTCGATTATAGGGCTCTTAATGGTTTCCAGTTCTTTCTTATGTATATCAAACACAAGTTCGTCATGAACTTGCATGATCATCCTTGATTTGAAATTATTCTCATTCATCCATTTCTGGATATTTATCATAGCGATTTTAATGATATCCGCGGCACTTCCCTGGATTGGTGCATTAATCGCATTTCTCTCTGCAAACCCTCTCATGGTCATGTTACGAGAATTGATATCCGGGAGATACCTTCGCCTCCCTAAGATGGTCTCTACATATTCCTGTTCTCTCGCAAGATTTATTGCATCATCCATATACTTCTTTACCGCAGGAAATTCCCGGAAATAAGACTGGATAAACTCCGAAGCCTCAGAACGCGAGATGTTCAGGTTGTTAGCCAATCCGAATGCGGAAATGCCATAAATAATTCCAAAGTTGGCAGATTTCGCCATCCTCCTCATGTTGGCATCCACATCATCGAGAGGAATGTCAAATATTTTAGCGGCCGTAGTAGCATGAATGTCTCTTCCTTCTCTAAAGGCTTCAATCATGCTTTCATCTTTTGAAAATGAGGCCATTATACGAAGCTCAATTTGAGAATAATCCGCAGACATTAGCACGAAGTCTTTGTTACGAGGCACAAAAGCTTTTCGAATGGCCTTGCCCTTCTCAGTCCTTATAGGAATGTTTTGAAGGTTAGGATTATTTGAGCTCAATCTACCGGTAGCAGCAACAGTTTGCCTATAATCAGTATGAATGCGATTGTCGAACGGGCTAATCATCTTTGGAAGTGCATCAACATATGTTGACTTTAACTTTTGATACTCCCGAAATTCAAGGATTTTATTGGCGATGTCGTGTTCTTTGGCTAATCGGTGCATTATTTCCTCACCAGTAGCATACTGACCAGTCTTAGTCTTTTTGGGTTTTTCTATGAGCTTTAATTTGTCAAATAAGATCTCTCCCAATTGTTTTGGTGAACCAATATTGAATTCCTCGCCTGCTATTTCAAAAATCTCTTTTTGAAGCTTATTACTATCATTTTCCAGGTCAGCTGACATTCCCTCCAAAGTGGACGGATTAATGGTAACTCCCTCGAATTCAATGGCGGCCAAAAC
The DNA here is from genome assembly GCA_029262955.1 of Cytophagales bacterium. GTDB lineage: Bacteria > Bacteroidota > Bacteroidia > Cytophagales > Cyclobacteriaceae > JAJCYL01. Next base: position 2,030 of record JAJCYL010000330.1, read on the forward strand.
ACTTATCAAAGGGGTCTCAACATCATTGAAAAGATCCTCGAGGTTACCCTTTTTTAAATCGCTGGCTATTTTCTCCTTAGTTCTAAGACAGAGGTCCACAAACTCAGCTCCTATATCTCTCAAATCCTCAATAGGAGCATCTAAGAGCTCGGTTTTTTTACCCATCAGAACTTCCCTCTTAAGGGGCGTGTAGGATAAGTAATTTTCCGATATTATCTCAAGGTCATGTCTCATTTCGGGATCAATGAGGTAATGAGCCAGCATAATGTCAAATATTTCACCCTTTAATTCAATATTGAACCTTTTTAAAACCTGGATGTCGAACTTAAGATTATGACCTGTCTTAGAAATGTCGGAGTTTTCAAAAAACGGTTTGAATTCGTTTAATACTTCTTCTGATCGGTCCGTCAAAGGAATCATATAACCCTCACCAGGCACATAAGAAAAACAAAGGCCAATCAATTTTGCTTCAACTGCCACATTGCCCTCGACCAAAAGGTGAATGGCCACGTCGCTTTGCCTAAGCAAAAACTCCAACATCTTCGCCCTCAACTCAGGAGTATCGATAAGATTATAATTATGAGAGGTGGAGTAGTAATCCACCTTACTTGCTTCCTCAACAATTTCTGGCTCAGTGGCATTACCTTGTGGATCAAAGAATGACAATTGGTTTCCACCCTTCTTCTTACTTTTTGGTGTGGCTACTTCCTCTCCGAAGATTCTTTTGATTAAAGTGCGAAATTCAAGTTCTTCGAATAAAGGTTTGAGCTCAGCCTCATTCGGTCCAACATATTCCAAATCGGATTCGATAAACTCGATTGGGACATCCAATTTGATTGTAGCCAATTGTTTCGAAAGAATCCCCTGCTGCCCAAACTCTGTAACTACTTCCTTCTGTTTGCCTTTAAGTTTATCAGCATTTTTTACTAACTCTTCTACAGAGCCATATTCCTGAATGTATTTGACGGCAGTTTTTGGTCCAACTCCTGGTATACCGGGGATGTTATCTACGGCGTCACCTTGTAATCCCAATAAATCCCTGACCTGATCTACATTATTGATACCGTATTTGTCCAGAACCTCCGGCACACCAAGGATCTCCACAGAATTGCCCATGTATGCTGGTTTATAGAGGTATATATGCTCTTCAACCAATTGAGAAAAGTCTTTATCAGGAGTCATCATAAAGACTTCAAAATCCTTTTTAGCGGCTTGTTTGGCAAAAGTTCCAATGATATCATCCGCTTCATATCCATCCAATACCAGGATTGGCACATTGAACCCTTTTACTATCTTTTTTATCCATGGGATCATGGATCGAATATCCTCTGGCTGGGCCTGTCGGGTAGCTTTGTATTCTTTGAATTCTTTATGTCTGAAAGTTGGAGCAGATGTGTCAAAGGCCACCGCCAAGTGCGTGGGTTTCTCC
>JAJCYL010000331.1 GCA_029262955.1 Cytophagales bacterium
ATCGGAGAGCTGAAGATCGTTACATTGATCGGCGAGGTGGAGGTATAGAAATTAAGGGGGTATCTTCTTCCGGTAGCCAGAGATATGGCAATTAATAAGTCAAACGTAAAAAAAGGGGTGAGAAACCCCTTTTTTTTATAATGTCCTGAAATATTCCAAAACGGATCTGGTCTGCTCTTCGGTCAGTCCCTGACCGATCATGGGAACTCCATTGGCATCTTCCAACAACTTTTTGGCAATCGGATCCTTGGCAGTCATCTCCGACGGATTTAAAATCATATTCATAACCCACTCAGGTGACCGCCTCTTCAGAATACCCTTAGGTGCAGGTCCAATAAAATCTTCTTCGGCCTTGTGGCAGGCTACACAATAAGAATCAAATAATTTCTTCCCTTCATCAACTTTGACCTGGTCAATATCTCCTAAAGATATGGAGGATATCGGACCGATACCTTTATTATCGAGGTCAACAATGCCAGTATTTGACGTAGGAGCTTCTGTTTTTGCAGCCGGTTTTTCACTGCTTTCAGTTGCTTTTGATTTTTCGCTGCCACCTCCGCAGCTTGATAGGAAAATTGAAAGCGTTAAAACGCTTGGTAGTAATAATTTCATAATTTCTCAGATAGTAGTTAGCTAAATAATCTTCTAATTAAATGGATTTTGATCGGATATTCAGCTCATTGAATAAATCATTTTAATTAGTAAGGAACTGACAACGATAGCGAAAATAACTTTGATGATATTCGGATTGATGCTGTGAGCGGTTTTTACCCCCAAAGGGGCCGAAATAAAAACGCCCGCCAATACTGGGATTACCACTGCAAATGATATCATTCCTAGCTGCAATGGCAAGATGATCGTTTCTTCTTGAAATTCAGCCAGATAGGACAAACTGATTGGTAACGCCAATATGGCAATTACACTGATAGATACTGAGCTGGCTTTTTTTAGTGACATCTTCATTAGGTCCGTGAAACCGGGAATGAGAATAATGCCACCTCCCAGACCTGATAATGAGGTGACAACACCGGTTATCCCACCGATAGTTAATAAAAGAGGGGAGGAGGATTTTTCATGAATTCCTGTCAATCCGGATTTCTTATCGACCACTAATTTCACAATCAAAAGAAAAAGCATGAAAGAGAAAACGATATCAAAGTCTTCTTTGTGGTACCAATCACCATGGGTAATGAACCAGGTAGTGACAAGCGCTGTGATTACGCCTAAGCTTGAGCTGAGCATGATTTCTTTTAAAAAGAAGTTATTGGCCTTATACTGCCGGTAGGCAATGATGCTCCCCAGAAAGAATGAAGCCATTAGGGAGTGGGCAATAATTGATTTGACTAATTCATCATCTCGAAGCCCGGTATCAAAAAGTATAAGGTCTAGAATGGGGATGAGTATCACATTTCCTCCACTTCCTACCATTCCGGAGTAGAATCCGGAAACAAGCCCTGTAAAAAACAGCACAAGAAAGTGCCACCATTCCATATCTATTTAAATTTTTCGATCATTCGGCTGCCAATGTAATTCAAACTACTAAAAGTGCGCAATTCTGCCTTTCCATCTTGCAGACTTTCAGCTACATTTGCTAACCGTTTTTTAATCAATTATCAACAAGTAAATAACCATTCAGATGAAAGTAACAGTAGTAGGAGCAGGCAACGTTGGGGCAACATGTGCTGACGTACTTGCTTACCGTGAAGTAGCTAATGAGGTAGTTGTCGTAGATATAAAAGAAGGTATGGCAGAAGGCAAGGCCCTCGATATTTGGCAAAAAGCACCAATTAACTTATATGATACCCGTACCATTGGTACTACTGGAGATTATACGAAAACAGCCGGATCTGAAGTAGTTGTAATTACCTCAGGGCTTCCTAGAAAGCCAGGTATGTCTCGTGATGATCTTATTGGTACCAATGCAGGAATCGTTAAATCTGTTACTGAGAATGTAATTCAACACTCTCCTGATGCCATCATCATCATCGTTTCTAATCCTTTGGATGTGATGACTTATCAGGCACACCTGACATCTGGAAAATCAAGAAATAAAGTGATGGGTATGGCAGGTATTCTTGATACAGCCAGATACCGTGCCTTCCTGGCTGAAGCACTCAATGTATCTCCAAAAGATATTCAAGCGGTTCTGATGGGAGGTCATGGTGACACCATGGTTCCGTTACCGAGATATACGACAGTAGGTGGGATTCCTGTCACAGAGCTGATCGACGATAGTACACTCCAGGCAATTGTTGACCGTACGAAAACAGGCGGTGGAGAATTGGTGAAATTAATGGGTACTTCTGCCTGGTACGCTCCTGGTGCAGCTGCGGCTCAGATGGTAGAAGCCATTGTGCGAGATCAGAAAAGAGTATTCCCTGTTTGTACCAATCTTGAGGGGGAATATGGCATTAAAAACTGCTATCTCGGTGTGCCGGTAATCCTTGGAAAGAATGGCATAGAGAAAGTAATTGAGTTGAAATTGAACGATGAGGAAATGGCCTTAATGAAAACTTCTGAAGGTCACGTGAGAGAGGTTATGCAGGTGTTGGATAACCTGGGATAATAGGAAGTATTCAGTCATTCTGAACGCAGTGGAATGAAGTGAAGAATCCTAGGAAAGAATTTTCACGGGATTCTTCGCTTTGCTCAGAATGACGTCATTTTTAGTATTTTCTCCGCGCTGTCAATGTCAAAACCTTTTGTAATCTATCGTTCCTCTGCCGGCTCCGGCAAGACGTATACACTTACAAAAGAATACCTCAAACTTGCATTTAGAAGACCCGATTATTTCAAACACATTTTAGCGGTTACCTTCACAAACAAGGCCACCAAAGAAATGAAGCTCAGGATATTGTCTGTTCTGGCTGAACTATCCAAAGGATCACATCCGCTGACCTATGAGCTGAAGGAATCGACGGGGCTGAATGATCAACAAATTCAGCAGCGGGCACAGGATATTCTGAGCGAGATCCTTCACAATTACTCCTATTTCTCAATTTCTACCATCGACAGTTTCTTTCAGAAAGTGATTAGGGCTTTTGCCAGGGAGATGGGTTTACAAGGTGGTTTTCGAATTGAGCTTGATGAGGACCAGGTTTTGTCTGAGGTGATTGATAAAGTGCTGCTGGAAGTCGGACATAACAAGAACTTAACCAATTGGTTGATAAAATTTGCCGAGACAAGG
>JAJCYL010000332.1 GCA_029262955.1 Cytophagales bacterium
CTCATCCATTTTAGAAGATTAGGTTTCTTTGTTGATTTACTATTAATATACATGATTGAGTCCAACGAGCAGAATCATCTTGGCCCCGGAACTTCCTGCGGTTACGACGTGGCTCACTAGATTGGTTGTAAACGCAAACAAAAACCGACACCAACCATTATGATAATCACTTTATTCATAGGCGCTCAAATTCCCTGGTCATGATTCAAGCAAGGTAAATTCTACACCTCATTAGATTGACTCAATTTCGAAAATGAGTCTCATCAACAATAATAATAAACTGTAGATATTAGATGCTGTCTCAATCCATTACCGGGTCTTTACTCCTTTGAAACAGATGATAAGCTATTTGCCATCCACATTTCAAGCACGTATCCATAATGACACTGCCCATTTGACAATAAGAACTGTCACAAAACACGGTTGCTTTGTGATCAGGAGTATAAAATTATCTATTGAAAAAAGCCCTGTTTTTTTAAGACGAGTTTCTCTTCCTCATTAAGAGTAAGACCCATTTTCTAAACTAAGTCATACTTTAATGGATTATTTCAGATCGTATTCGTCGTTTGACGTTTATTTGGGAAAACTAATTTGTCAAACTTAAATTTTAGAAATAATGACTAGTAGAGTTCTTTCCATGATATCGGCCTTACTGTTTACTCTATTGACAGTCATCGTCGGCAATTATGTCCTTAATGGAGCGATTGGACCATCGCCAGATCAAATAGCTATGTCCTATTTAACATTAGTGGCAGTTTCTATCATAGCCATGTTGTCCTATGGATTTACTATCTGCTCTTTTAGAGAGAATTGTTCAATTTAAAAGGGTCTTGTATTCAAGCTTCGTAACAGATGCCAAAATAATTTTGAGTATAATAAATGTTAATTTGATATATAGTAGAATTAAAAAAAATAAACAGAATTTGGCAGCCGAATAATCATACCTTGAATGAAAATTTCACCTATAGTAAATTAACAACTCAATTTCTCAGTTTAGAATAATATGAGAGGGCTAATCGTAACATTATTTTTAGGCACCCTTTATTCATGCGCCACTTTTAAACCATATATTAAGGAGGGTAGCGAACAAAGCGAATCACCGGGATCCCTAAACCTGGAGCGTTCAATTTTTGCCGTCTCTGATTTGGGCGACCTGGCAAACCATTCATTGGACCTGTTCGGTGTCTTACAGCAACAGCTTTATCAGGCCGATGATAAAGGTACACTTTTAGTTCTTGGCAACTTCGGGTTGAAGACAGGCCTACCAGATAGTTCCCATCTTCTTCGGAAACAACAATACCAGCAGTCATTGGCTCCTACTATTGGTTTGATTTCAAGCTTTAGCGAAGATCCCTATGCAGTTCAAGGCTTTAAAGGAGACCTCTTTCTCATACCAGGGTTAAATGAGTGGTCAAATGGAAGAAAAAAGGGACTTGCTTCGGTACAAAGGTTGCAAGGCTACCTGGAGGAGTTGTTAGGAAAAGAAGAGGCTCTCTTTCCGGGAAACGGATGTCCTGGACCAATAGAAGTAGTGCTAGATGATAAAACTGTTTTACTGATCATAGATACTCAATGGTGGTTTCAGACCGGTATCAATGAGGATGAATCCACCTGTGAAGTAAAAAGTAAGGGCGAGTTTATGGTAGCACTTAATGACGCTGTTAAAAGAAATTATAATAAGCATGTGATCGTAGCTGGATTCCATCCTTTATACAGTAATGGACCTGCTTCCGGCTATTATCCTGCCAAAAAACATTTTATGCCCCCGGTTATTGGTAGCCTGCATGCATTCTATAAGCGAAGAATTGGAGATCCACAAGACATATCCAATTTCAATTACAAGGTCTTCCAAACAATTCTTAGGCGCACTTTCAGAAATCACCCAAACCTTATTTATCTCTCAGCCAAGGAAAAGTCAATGCAATATTTTAAACGAGACGATGTGCATATGATAGTTTCGGGGTCGTTGTCCGGGGCTACAGCAGTTTCAAACAAGGAAGGACCTGAATTTGCTTATGGGAAACCCGGATTTACCCGGATCAACCAATATACCAATGGTGAGGTATGGTTAGAGTTTTGGAGTGCTGATCACCAGGGAAAAGGGCAAATGGTTTACCGAAACCGATTGTATCAATGGACGCCGGAGAAAGAGCTTGAAATATCTTCATCTGCTGTAGATTTTTCTGGCCAAACCAGAGAGGCACTCGCCACGGATAAACATCACAAGAGGAAAAATAAAAGAGGATTAACAGGTTTAAACTATAGAAAAGAGTGGGAAGCAAAGATTAGTGGTGTTCCGGTGTTTGATATAGGAAAGGAAAAAGGGGGTCTTAAAATAATCAAACGTGGAGGGGGATTGCAGACCAGGTCATTGCGGCTTGAGGATAAAACAGGAAAGCAATGGGTTTTGAGATCTGTTGAAAAATACGCTGCAAATGCATTACCCATCGAATTGAGGGGCACCTATATTGAAGATTACGTTACGGACCAGATTTCTGCTTCTCATCCGTATGGGGCGCTGGTTATTCCGCCAATGGCAGACGCAGTAAATGTCTACCACACTAATCCAAAATTAGTTTATCTGCCAGATGATCCAAGGTTTGGTATTTACAATCAGGATTTTGCTGATGGGCTTTACATTTTTGAAGAAAGGCCTGACGATAAAGTATGGAAAGAGGCAGAATTTTTTGGCAACCCCGATGATATTGTTAGTACTTCAAAGCTGATAAAAAAAGTAGTCGACAGTGGGGATGACCATCCTGATCAATCTCATCTCGTTCGCTCCAGGTTATTTGATATGGTAATTGGGGACTGGGACAGGCATGATGATCAGTGGCGATGGGCCAAATACAATAAAGCAAAGAAGTATGGTGAAAAAATTGACTCCTATCAACCGATACCCAGAGATAGGGATCAGGCGTTTTTCCTGGGAGATGGTTCCTTACTTCAGTTAGGGTCGCATAAATGGGGACAACCCAAATTTCAGGGATTCAAACATAAAATCAGGGACGTGAAGGGCTTTTCTTACAATGCAAGGTATTTTGACCGCTATTTCATTACCGAAGCTGACTGGATGGTTTGGCAGGAACAAGCGAAGTTTATTCAGGAACACCTGACAGACCAGGTAATAGAATCGGCCATCAGGAGCTGGCCTGAGGAGATCTATTCATTAAATGGGGAGGTAATAATCTCAAAACTTAAGCAGCGAAGGGATGATTTAATGGAGTATGCCAGTAGCATGTATCAATTTTTATCACAAACAGTAAATGTTTTGGGTACCGGGGAAGCTGACAGGTTTGTGGTTGAGAGGTTAGACGATGGGCAGACTAAAGTCACAGTTTCCCGGGTGAAAAAGAATAAAAGAGAGATTAAAGGAAAATATTATGAGCGGGTATTTCAGGCAAGCGTTACCAGGGAAATCCGCTTATTTGGCTTTGGAGGAAAAGACAAGTTTGAATTAACCGGGGATGTTGATGATGGAATTGTAGTGAGGGTTATTGGAGGGGAAGGAAAGGATATCATTGACGATCAGTCAGCGGTGAAGGGATTGAGTCAGAAGACCATTTTCTATGACAATGTAACCGGTACGGAGATCACCAAATCAAAAGAGACGAAGGTAAGAACCTCTGACGATGATGAAATGATCAACAACTTCAAACGGCTGGAATTTAAGTATGATGTTTTAGCTCCTAAATTCTTCGGCGGATATAACCCCGA
>JAJCYL010000333.1 GCA_029262955.1 Cytophagales bacterium
ACTTCAACTTCGATAGGGACAAAGGTGATCGCATGTATGAGTATGCTAAATCAATATTCTCATCAGAGCGGTCATTACACGACAACTCAGTAAACATTGCAGAGAAACTCTTGCAGGTCTCGGAACGTCCGAACATAAAAACAGGTGAATTCTTTGTGGTTCACTTCCGGGATTGTCAATTAGAAGATGAGTTGGTAGATGCTATTGGGCTCTTTAAATCCGAGAACAAGGATACATTCTTAAAGATCTATCCCGAAAACAGGAATTTCCGAATTGACGGAGATCAGGGGATCAACATCAACAAGCTGGACAAGGGAGTGATGATCTTCAATACTGAAGAAGAGGATGGTTATTTAGTTCAGGTTATAGATCAGACTAACTTAGATAATACAAGTTACTGGAAGGACGATTTTCTAACTTTGAAAACAAGATCCGATGAGTTCAACCATACGCATGGCTATATTCAGATGTGCCGTGATTTTGCCATGGAGGAACTTCCAACCGAGAATCAAGGGGAAAAAATAGGAATGGTTAATGAAGCTGTCAATTATTTTAAATCTAACGACCACTTTGATAAGGAAGATTTTGCGCAGCAAGTGATTCGGCAACCCGAAATCATCGAAGCTTTTGAGGATTATTCCAACAGCCATGAATTAACTGATCATTTGAACAAAGTCAATGAATTTGATATCTCGTCTCAGGCGGTTCGCTATAGCAAACGTTTTATCAAGTCGGTGATTAAGTTGGACAAGAACTTCCACATATACGTTCATGGAAATAGAGACCGGATTACAAAGGGCTTTGACCATGAAAAAGGTCTGAATTATTACCAGGTATTCTTTGACGAAGAAACTGGGTGATCTCAAAGCAAGATTTATGAATTGAGATTTATGATATTTGCACTTTAGCCCAAGTATCCTCGCTTCTAAATCATACGTCACAAATCTGAATTCATAGATCGTCCTATGCCTGATAATCCCCATCAAATTTTCACGGAAAACAAAAACCGCTATCAGTCAGAATTCGAGGCTTTTGATCGACAATATCAATTTTATTCTCTGATAAGAATAACCTTGTTTCTAATGACCATTGGGTTGGCAGGGTATCTTCTTTATTCACGGGAATTTATCTATGGTGGTATCGTTGGTACGATTGGTCTCTTGATTTTTGGCCTTGTTGTTAATAGGCATAAAAAAATTGCATTTGACAGGAAGCAGAGGGAACTCTTGATCCAAATCAATCAACAAGAAATTAAGAGATTGGATTTAGTCCTTACTGATTTTGACCAGGGAGATGACTTTATAGATGACAATCATAACTACACCTCTGATCTGGATGTCTTTGGCAGTAACTCGCTGTTTCAGCTCCTCAGTAGGACTGCCATTCCGACTGGTCGTAAGAAGTTAGCTACATGGTTAAGAGCACCTGCTTCAAGCGATGAAGTTTTAAAACGCCAGAAAGCTATTGCCGAATTGAAAGACAAGAACAATTGGCGGCAAAACTTTTATGCCTTCCCGCGTCATCAGCAGGATCTAAAGGTTGAGGAAAAGTATAAAACCTTCAATGATTGGATAAATGAACAGCCAATTGAAGGACTGAAGAAAAAGTTTGTTTCTGGAGTCATATTGGCCACAGTTAATTTGTCGGTTGTACTTCTGGTGATGCTCTCAATCCTTAATTACAAATTCCTCATTTTATCAATGATTCTTGGGTTTGGACTCATAAGAAGTTTACAGGAATCCACCCAGAAGGCGACTGATGCCAGTGAAACAGGAGTGAAGCTTCTCAGTAGCTATCAACTCTTGATGAAATGGTTGGCCAGTGAACAGTGGTCTTCCGTAATGGTTCAAGAGCAGCTAAGCTTGATTCAGACTCCAAAGTCTGCAGTTCATGAAATTAATAAGTTAAAGCGGCTATTGGATACACTCAGCAGTAGGGGTAACGGCCTTTATTGGATCTTCAATTCTCTATTTGCCATAGATATTCATTTGGTGATTCGAATAGAAAAGTGGAAGCAGGACAATTCCAGTCATTTCCAATCCTGGATTGATGCCATCAGTGAGGTCGAAGCTTTGGCTGGTATTGCAGGGTTTGCTTACGCCAACCCGGAATACTCAGTTCCAGAGCTTGTTGGGAAAGAATTTCGATTGAATAGCCAAAACCTTGCTCACCCCCTAATTAAGTCTGCCAAGCGAGTAGGGAATGATTTTAATATCGAGGGGGAAGGCAAAATCGGCGTAATTACCGGATCAAACATGTCTGGGAAAAGTACATTTTTGCGTACAGTAGGCATCAATTTATTATTGGCACAGATTGGGGCTCCTGTTTGTGCATCTTCTTTTAAATTTTCACCAACTCAGTTATTTACCAGCATGAGAACCTCCGATAATTTGGAAGAGAGTGTTTCTTCGTTCTATGCAGAATTGAAAAGGATAGAAAGACTGCTACAACTTGTAAGTAACAAGGAACCCATCTTTTTCATGCTGGATGAAATCTTAAAGGGGACCAATACTCAAGATCGTCATTTGGGGGCTCAATCTTTGATTAAACAATTGGGCAAAGAAAAGTGCACAGGTCTCATATCAACACATGACATTTCCCTGGGAGAAATAAGCAATGAGGCTAAAAACATCGTAAATCTCCATTTTTCTAGCGAAATAGTTGATCATGAGTTGCTCTTTGATTATTCTTTAAAATCGGGAGTATGTCAAAGTTTCAATGCCAGCGAATTGATGTCAAGAATTGGCATTAAACTCGAAAAGTAATTCTCGCTTCCTTTGAAGGTTTCATAGGGTTTAAATCCAACTCAAACGGTTGCAGAGATTCCCCTATAACTTTTTGACTCACTGTGGTTTACCTTCAATTAAAATAGTATTTTTGCGGCCTCATTTGAAGCGGCATTATTAAACCCTATTAAATTGAAAGAACAGTATCATAAATGGTATTCTCCAAATCTCAGCAAGGACATGGAAATGCTGGAGTTTGGGCACTACGGATATCCCATCATTATTTTTCCATCCACCAAGGGGAGGTATCATGAAGCCAAAGATTTTCACCTTATCGATTCGGTAGCTCACTTTATTGAGGAAGGAAAAATCAAGATCTATTGCCCGGACAGTATTGACTCATGGAGTTGGTATAACCGATCAATTCATCCGGCTGAACGGGTGAAGAATCACATGTGGTATGACAAAATGATTCTTGAGGAAGTTATTGGAAAAATTGAGGACGCCAATGGACCAACTAAAGTGGCAACCGCAGGCTGTAGTTTTGGTGGTTTCCATGCGAGCAATTTCGCATTCAGACACCCTTACAAGGTAAGTCACCTCTTATGTATGAGTGCTGCTTTTAATATCAAGGCACAAATGGACGGCTATTATGATGACAACGTCTATCTGAATAATCCGGAAGATTTTGTTCCAAATATGGATCATCCGGAACTTTATAACATGAACATAGTATTGGGCACAGCAGAGCATGACATTTGTAAGGATCAGAACTATAACATGTCAAAGATCTTGCATCAGAAAGGGGTGGATCATTGGTTGGACGATCGGGTAGGCGCTGTTCACGACTGGGTAATCTGGCGAGATATGTTCCCTGATTATGTTGCGTTAATTTGATTCTTCAATTCGAAATTCTCCTATAAAACACTAACTTCTCCTTCATGAAAAAAATTGGTATTCTCTTCGGCATGGAAAACACCTTCCCACAAGCATTTGTGGATCGGGTTAACTCCAAGCAAATAAAAGGTATTGAGGCTGAGTTCGTCAGCATTGATAAGGTTGAACAAGGTAAAGCCACTGACTATGCGGTTATAATTGATCGTATCTCACAAGATGTCCCTTTTTACAGAGCTTATCTAAAGAATGCGGCTTTGTGCGGAACAGCAGTAATTAACAATCCATTCTGGTGGAGTGCTGATGAAAAATTTTTCAATAACGCTTTGGCTGTTCAGATGGGTGTGCCTGTTCCAAAGACAGTGCTCCTTCCTTCTAAAGAGCGACCAGTTGACACTACCGAATCATCATTCAGAAATTTGAAATTTCCATTAGACTGGGAATACATTGACAAATATATAGGATTTCCTGCTTTTATGAAGCCTTATGCTGGAGGTGGCTGGAAAAGTGTTTATAAGTTGGAAAATAAAGAGGAGTTTGAGAAATCATTTGCGGAGACCAATCAATTGGTGATGATGCTTCAGGAGGCAATTGAGTTTACCGCTTATTTCAGGTGCTATTGGTTAGGTGGACGGATTAAGATCATGCAATACGAACCGCTAAATCCACATCATTTAAGATATATCCAGAATCCTAAGCCAATTGAGAAAAAGTTGTTGGCTACCATGACCAAGCATCTACATACCATCAATGAAGGTTTGGGCTATGATTTCAATACTGTTGAGTTTGCCATAAAAAATGATATTCCATACGCAATTGATTTTGGTAACCCGGCCCCGGATGCGGATGTCAATTCTGTTGGTGAAGCGAACTTCGAATGGGTAGTAGAAAATGCGGCCTTATTAGCTATTGAAAGGGCACAGTCATATAAAGAGGGACAAACCAACTTGACCTGGGGTAAATTCATGCAACAGTCAGTTGGCGGTGCTTCAGTTAAGGCAGTTACCAAGCCCAAGCCCGTGGCAAAAGCAAAACCTGTCGCCAAAAGTAAACCAGCGGTGAAGTCAGCACCGGCAAAAGCTGCTGCTAAACCGAAAACAGTAACTAAGGGCAAGAAGAAGTAAGTTATGACAAGTCAAACTCGATTGAAAGTTGCCATTCTGGATCTCAACAACAATCACCCCAACCAGGGCTTACGTTGTATTAGAGAAATTGTGGACAATCATCCGGAATCGCTCGATTGGCAAATCTTTGATGTGAGATATAAGCAGGAGATTCCTGATACCAGTTTTGATATTTACATAGGCTCCGGTGGACCTGATAGCCCATTGGCAGATGGGCCTGGAGAGAAGCTGTTCTTGGAATTGCTGGATGAGCTTTGGAAGCTAAATAAGTCCACACAAGAACCTAAAAAGCAGTTTTTGTTTATCTGTCATTCATTTCAATTGGCTTGTAGATACTTTGATTTTGCGGAGATTAAGCAACGAAAAACAAAAGCATTTGGCATTACTCCTATTCATAAAACCGAAAGCGGGCAAAATGAGCCCATTCTGAACGGTTTGCCTGACCCGTTTTTTGCTCTGGACTTCAGAGACTGGCAGATAGTTAAAGTAGACCCAATCAAGTTGGAAGAAATTGGAGCTTCAATTATCTGCCGGGAAAAAGTCAGGTCCGATATTCAATTGGAACGGGCTGTCATGGGAGTTCGCTTTTCTCCAGACTGGATTGGACTACAATTTCATCCGGAGGCTGACCCGGTTGGTATAGCCTCCTATTTTAAGGCCGATGAAAAACGAGCCAGTGTGATTGATGTTCACGGAAAGGAAAAATACAATGCAATTCTCGACGGCCTTAATGATTCAGATAAAATACCCTTGACTTATGAGACAGTCATTCCTAAATTTTTGGAAGTATCATTGGGTAAATTCAAAGGTAACAAGGCACTCACTTAATTTATGATTCCAGAGCTTCGTCAAAAATTTAACAAAGAATTTACGGCTGAGAAATATCAGTCATTTTTAAACTCTATTCATCAAGAGTTTAATCATGTTCCTAATTTTAGAATAGCTGAAACTCCAGTTTTCATCGATCGGCAGTTGAAAGGGCGATTGATTGAAGCTTGCAACGAGATCACCGATGTTATTTGTGATCCTGGCTTTAAGAAACTCACAGAGAATGCCATTCATTTTCCTCACCAGCCATGTCCAAACGAGGACGATCACACTACTTTTCTTCAAATGGATTTTGGAATTTGTCATGATGAGAATGGGGATCCCATGCCACAATTAATTGAAATTCAGGGGTTTCCTTCACTTTATTTTTTTCAAGACCTCCTGGCCACAAAAAGACGTGAACACTATGATTTACCAGATAATATCTCTCATTTGTTGAACGGTTTTACGCCTGACGCTTATCGTGACTTGCTAAAAGAGGTAATTGTAGGTGATAAGAATCCTGAGAATGTTATTCTCCTTGAAATTGAACCGGAGAAGCAAACCACCCAGATTGATTTTTGGGCCACGGAAAGGGCACTTGGCATCAAGACTGTTTGCCTCTCAAAACTAATTACCAGAGGTAGAAAGGTATTTTACAAAAATAACAAAGGCCAGGAAGTTCTGGTTGAGCGCATCTACAATAGAGTAATTTTCGACGAATTGATGCAGCGAGATGACTTGTATCGAGAATTTTTCTTCACAGAGGAGTATGATATAGAGTGGGTTGGTCACCCTAATTGGTTCTTCAGAATCAGCAAGTACACCATGCCTTTTCTTCAAAGCAAATACGTGCCTGAGACCAAGTTTTTAAGGAATCTTAGTGAATATCCTGGCAACCTACAGGACTATGTTTTGAAGCCTTTGTATTCATTTGCCGGGGCTGGAGTTAAATTGGACTTCACCAGCGAGGAGCTGGATCTCATAAAGAACAAGCCAAATTACATTCTTCAGAAGAAGGTGACTTATGAACCGGTAATAGAAACACCGAATGATCCCGCCAAGTGTGAAATCAGGATGCTGATGATTTGGCCTAAAAATGCACTACGACCTATCATAGTTAACAACCTTACCAGATTGAGCAAAGGCAAAATGATTGGGGTGAAATACAACAAGGACAAGGACTGGGTTGGTGCGAGTGTTGGCTTTTTTGAGGACTAGGTGTTTTGATTGTGAATTATGGATTATTTAATTCTTAATTAGACTCCCTAAGAGAATACCTCCTTTAAAATTCACCTTCATCCTGAGCCTGTCGAAGAATCCTGTAATCGGATGTACATTTTAATTCTTCCTTCAATTATACTTCCGTCACCCAGTCATTTCATCCTTATTCCCATGCTCTTGCTTCCAGACATAATTCAATCCATTGATCAAAATTGCTAAACCCATACCTGACCACCCCCTTTGTTTCTTACTGTTGGCATTGTAGTACATTTGACAAAAGAGAAGAGATGAAAACCATTCTGATAGTCTTAGTATTTTTTTTAATCATGGCCTGTGATACACAACCAGATAAGTCAGTGCCGGCAGAAAAAATCTATTTGAATTATACCGAGGCAGCCATTGACTCGGCATATAACCAATCCTATTGGGCACCCAATCGCGAACATGTCTTCACCCAGTTGAATGCTTTAAAGGAAGTATCAAAATCCGGGATTGGTAAGCCAGAACGCATTCAATATGGTGATAGCGAAAGCGAACAACTGGACCTTTATCAACCAACTCAAACAAATGCTCCGGTTCATATCTTTATTCACGGAGGTGCCTGGCGATCAGGAAATGGATCTGGTAATACTGTTTACAATGCACGCAAGCTTGTTGAAAAAGGAGTGCTTTATATCGCACCGGACTACCAATTGGTCAACAATGCGGATGGCAGTTTGTATCCGATGGTGGAGCAATTAAGAAATTCGGTCGTTTGGACCTACCAAAACGCATCGAAGTATGGCGGAAACCCTGATAATATTTTTCTCTCTGGTCATTCAGCCGGCGGACATCTGGGAGGAGTTTTGATTGCCACAGATTGGAGTGAGTACGGGATTCCTGCCGATGTGATCAAAGGAGCCTTTCTCAGTAGTGGAATGTACGACCTTCACCCGGTCAGTTTATCATCCAGAAATGAATACGTCACTTTTACAGAGGCAATGATTTTAGACCTGAGTCCAATCAAGCATATTGCTGGCATTAATATGCCCGTAATATTGGCTTATGGAACCCAGGAAAGTCCGGAATTTAAAAGACAATCAGAAGTATTTGCTGAGGCATTAAAGAAAGAATCCAGGCAGGTGGAGTTGCATGTACTTCAGGGGTATAACCATTTTGAAATCATCATTGCGCTGGGGAACCCTTACGATGTTCCTGGTAATTTGATATTGAAACAAATGGGACTTGAATAGTCACAAATTTAAATAATAGCTGTTACCAAGAATCCAAAAAAACAATTTAGCCCGTCATTGCGTTAGCTTTTTCCACAGTCTTTCTGTTTCTGATCCGTATCTTGTCAATCTCATAAGTGACCTGGAATTTCATCCAAAATTCCGCCTTGATGCCAAGGGCATCTTCTAATCTGATGGCCAGTTCGGGTGTGATGTTGCGCTTACCACTGATGATCTCCGACATCACATTCTTGGCAATGCCCAATTCCTTAGCCAGTTCGACTTGCTTCATTTCTCTGGCATCCAGCTCATTTCTTATAAGCTCTCCAGGATGCATGACTGATCCAGGTATCAGATCATTTGCCAATTTTCTTTTACTACTCATAGTGTTTTGATATTTCAATGATTTCAATTTCTATTAAATCTTCTTCCACCTCGATAATAATCAGTCGAAACTGCTTATTTAACCTAATGGAAAACTGTCCCTTTCTATTACCTGTAAATGCTTCTAAGTTCAAAGATCTGATTGGATAAGATCCTTTAATTGCTCAATGAATGTCAGAATTTGGACCTTTGCCTGGTACTGCTTAATTACCCCCTTCGAGAACTTCTGCTTTCCCCATTTCATTGAGTGGAGGGTATACAATCGCCTCAGTTCGTTTGTCTTAAAAGCTACTATCATTGTTAACCCTAAGTTAGCTAAATAAGTTTACTAAATAAGTAAACATTATCCAGTTAGATCATATTTGCCCTCCTACTTTTCAGATCATCCGTGATTTCTTCCTTCATCGTTCAATCCAATAATCTTTAAATCCCGATTCAGACATTTACTTCCAATTCACGAAAGTTATTCGTTTCCTTCTTTCTTCAGGTTCTCCTGAAAGGGACCCCTAAGAGAACATTTCACTTTAAGAGACCCTTAGCGAGCTGTGAGCACTTTGTTTTTAGGGCATTCTCAACCTCAACTTGTTCTACCCCCAACCAGCCAACCAATTGCAAGAAACCAATTGTCGCAGACAATTGGCTTTAACATTACTTAACATCTTTTAACCGGCCTTTAACTTAATGGCCTGGCTAATGGAGCTACTTTTGATTAGATGCAATGTGGGGCAACCTTTAATAGGTTAAAAACATTTATGGTAGAGACACCAGATACCGGTATTATTTTGAGCGAGGAGCGGCTAACCATGCTTTGTCAGCAGGGCGATTCCAAAGCCCAGCGTCTTTTGTACGAACGTTACTCGGACCAGATGTTCCGGGTGTGCTTTCGATACGTCAAAAAAGAATTTGAGACAGAGGATGTATTAGCAGTTGGGTTTGTAAAAGTGTTCAAGAATATCGAACGCTTTGAATACCGAGACAAGGGCAGCTTGGGAAGCTGGATCAAACGCATTATGATCAACGAATCATTGATGCATTTGAGAAAGAAGAATCCACTGAACCAGGCATTAGATGCCAGTGAGGTACAGATCCAATGCAATCTTCAAACTGATCAGGACCTACTCGCTCAGGATATTTATCGTATGGTCAGGCAATTGCCTACCGGCTATCGAACGGTGTTTAATATGTATGTAATTGATGGTTATACTCATAAAGAGATAGCTAATTACCTGAAAGTAAGTGAGAACACCTCCAAATCGCAATTAAGCAAGGCGAGGGGGCACTTGAGAAAAATGTTGAAAAAGCATGGCATCGAAAATGAATGATAAGCAGCTAGACCAGGCCTTCCAAAAGAAGGTGGATCATGTGCAGAAGCACAACGGGATACATGTGTTCTGGGATAAAGAAGGTATTTGGAAGAGAATTCAAAAAGCCCTGGAAGATAGTGCCAGGGGCTCAAAAATGATTGCCTGGTATACAGTCATGGCGGCCAGTGTCTCTTTATTGGTTGCATCTTCGGTCAACTTTGTGAATTATAATTTCGATTTCCTGAATCAGGAGCAAGAGATTACGGAGGTTATCAGTGAGCCACTGAATATGGAAAAGTCCGAATCAAGAGCGGAAGTTTACTATGCCTCACTTCCAGCAGATTCTATGATCATCCCCGTCAGATCTCGACAGGTATTTACGCTACTAGAAGACACGAATTTTACGGTTGTAGATAAGCTCCCTGAAAAAACCAATAGGGTTAAAAGCTTCACCAGACTAACTGCCGAAGATATAGCAAAGAGCAAATTCAATCCCGCCTTAAAATTTAGTTTGACTGGAGGATTGAGTGCCAATAGCCGATTTATTTCTCCAAAGATTGACCTTGGGGTAAAGATTAACCTCTCTAAAATGCCTCATGTTCAAAAGAACCTTTTTGTCGGAAGCTCCATTCAGATCCTTCAAAACATCAATCCTGAGCAGGGCACTACCAAGCGACTTTCCAAAGGCTATTTCATAAAGACCGCCTATGAGAATGAGCGAATAGAAAATGGCAAAAGGAAATCCTGGAGTACTGGTGTCGAGTACCTCATTCACTCTGATGATGATTCTCTTCCTGGCAACACCCTCAAAGTGTTCTATAACCACAGCATCCATGGTCGATTGAAGATTGGACCTGAAGTGATGTTTACTAAAGATTTTAAGAAAGTATATCCTGGCATTACCCTTGCATTAGGATAATTCAGAGTGTACGTTGTTGATTGATGCTGATCGGCGTACCTTTGCACTTTGCAGCTTCAGGTGGAGTTATGACTCGCAGATTTACTTTATTTCTATTCTTTTTCGCCCTCTGTATAGTAGCCAATAATCAATTGCTGGCACAGGAAGGAACGGTGCAGGTCAAAGGTATTGTCTATGACGAAACTGGGGGCACAACACTTCCTTACGCTCACGTTTTGAGTTCTAAATGGGCGACTACCACCAACATCAGGGGGTTGTTTGAAGCTCCTTTAGAACGGCATGATACCATTAAAGTGTCATTCGTTGGTTTCAAGGATTACCAGTACACCATTCCATCTGACTATGATGATGACGAGATAACCGCCAATATCATCATGGAGAGAGATACCATTTATCTAGAGGAGGCCCAGATCTTTTTCCTTCCTGAAAATGAAGAAGAATTCAAGCAGGCCATCATTGATTTGAAATTAGATGAAATAGAGTACACCTATGCACTTCGGAATATTTCACTGCTTAAGAGGCAGCTTCAGGTGGTAAATTATGATAAGGATAAGTTGGACGCTGCTGAGAATGCTCGTCACTATCTAAATGGTCCTCAACCTGTTTATTTCAATGTTGTCTTCGATAAACTTCGCAATGCCATGCGGAAAGGGAGGCGCAAAAAGACCCTTCCCGAACTGGAGGATATCAATCCATCATCATTCTCCGCTGAGAATAACAAAGTTGGTATTTCCGCTGAAGATCAAAAAGCCTTCGCAGACTCTGTAAGAATTCAGACAGACAGTACTTTCATTAAGATTCTTGAGTCCATCAAGGAGGGTAAGAACGACAACAG
The DNA here is from genome assembly GCA_029262955.1 of Cytophagales bacterium. GTDB lineage: Bacteria > Bacteroidota > Bacteroidia > Cytophagales > Cyclobacteriaceae > JAJCYL01. The sequence continues at coordinate 11,429 of JAJCYL010000333.1, forward strand.
GAAGTAGGGATTTCAGATTTATTATGTCAGATATATGAGATGTGATTTTACTAAAACTTCATCGTTGATTCTGAGTGGTTGCGTAGAATCCCGTCAAAGTTGATGTACAATGAGATTCTTCACTTCCTGCTTACAAATCGGTGGGCGTTCAGAATGATGTTAATACTTGACTGTCATGCTGAGCCTGTCGAAGCATAGTCGTCAAGCCTGGAGTTAATTAGTATAATTAGAGACTAGTTCCCGCTTAATAAGTATCGATTAAAGCTCCGACCGTTGATCTTGGTATACTTCGCATCCAGGTCATCATTTACTTTGATGCCTTTTAAATCAACGTCTTTTTCCATTTACTTCATCGTTGATTCTGAGTGGTTGCGTAGAATCCCGTCAAAGTTGATGTACAATGAAATTCTTCACTTCCTGCTTACAAATCGGTGGGCGTTCAGAATGATGTTAATACTTGATTGTCATGCTGAGCCTGTCGAAGCATAGTCGTCAAGCCTGGAGTTAATTAGTATAATTAAAGGCTAGTTCCCGCTTAATAAGTATCGATTAAAGCTCTGACCATTGATCTTGGTATACTTCGCATCCAGGTCATCATTTACTTTGATGCCTTTTAAATCAACGTCCTTTTCCATTTCTGCATACTTGATATTCCAGAAGCCGTCAAAAATGGTGTTGGTGAATTTCACACCGTCCTCCATTTCTGCATACTTGAAATTGGCATCCTCTTTAAAGACTGCACCGGCAAAGCTGACCATCTCATTAAACTCGGCATATTTGAAATCGACGTCTTCTTCAAATCGACATTTTTCGAAAGTAGTTTCGTCTTTGAATTCTGTATATTTGAAATTCGAATTGTCGCCGAATGTAGTATTGTTAAAATCAGCACCTTCACGGAATTCTGAATATTTGAAGGCAGCATCTCGTCTGAAAGTGCAGTTCCTGAAAGTCACTTCGCTGTCGAAATGTGAGACGAACGTATATTCAGACCGATCGTCGTGGTAATAAGCGATGAAATTGTCTTCGAACTCACAGTTGATAAAGATGATCTTGCCTCTAATTGTATTTTCTACTTTGTTGTCACCTCTACTGAACAAACCTCTTCGAGGGAGTTCATCGATTTCATCGTAATAGGGGGTGAGGTCTACAACACCCTCAATGGTAACATTCTCATAGCGTACATCTTCGCCATTTTTGGCTCTTCTGATAATTTCATCGGCATCTACGGTTTGGGCAAATGTCTGAGCAGTGAATACCAGGACTAAGGTGATAAGGGAAAGGGTTTTCATTTATAGTTTATTTTGAGTTGTCTGAATTTATAAGCGTCATTGCGAACCTAGTGAAGAATCCATTGTCATAGATTGCTTCGATAAACCTAAAGGCAATGACGTGGTCCGGCAGGGCTCTTCTCCACCATCTGTACAGTAATAAGACTCAACTTAACCCAAAAGGTTGCAGTATTATCTCTAAAAATTTAATTCCGGGAATTGTTTGAGGTCTTCAAGGGTGTCAATATCTGAGAGAACGGGGAGTAAGTAATAGCTCTTTCCAACCTTTGTTACACTTGATATAGTTTGGGCCAACACTTTGTCCGTACTCCATTCTACATCCTTGAATAGCTCAGGGGAAAAGCTGTTCATTCCCAACAAATAGTAACCACCATCATTGGCAGGTCCTAATACAACATCGTGATTACTAAGATGACCAAAGGCATTGATTATTGTCGCATCATCTAATTCATAGCAATCGCTTCCGATGATGCAAATACGGTCATAATGATTTTCAAAGCCTGCTTGAAAAGCGTTGGAGATTCTTTCTCCCAGATTAAGGCCCTTTTGGAGCTTTTTCTCATATCCTGATTGCCACAAATCTGTTTCTTCCAGGTAGTCAGAATAGAACACCCACTTGTCAAACCCATGTGATTGCGTTACTTCATGTGTCTTAGAAAGCAGGCGACGATAAATTTCCAGTGCTCTTTCATCTCCAACATCGGCCGCTAACCTGGTCTTTACTTTTCCAAGCTGTGGATTTTTAACGAAGATGATCAATAGCTGTTTCATGAGGCTTTCTCTTTAATCCATTGAATAAGGCCTGTTTCCTTACTTAGTTCAATTAGAAACAGGCCAATCACCACTCCATATTCAACGAATAAGACCCAATTGGGGAGATCAAATCCATTGATCGAATAACCGAGGTAGGTCAAAAAGATCAGATAGCTCCAAACCAGCGGGCTTTTATATCCTGTAAAAACACTTAATCCCAAGACAGTGATGATATACCATGGATGCACTGTAGTGGAGAGTAAGAAATAGATCCCCAGAGCGAACATAAATAAAGTAGGCAGAGATGGCCTTTTACCAAATGGCCAGAATGCTAATAGAATGATGGACCAAAACGTCCATTTCACCAGATCTTTGCCAATGAATTCGATGCGGTTATAACCAAACTCCTCGAATCCCTTCTCCCTCAGCCAATAATAGATACTGGCATTGAATTCGAATTTCTGATAGTAAAGGGATAGGCTACTCTCCAAGCCACGGATAAGTTCAGCACTAAGTAATGGTAGAAACAGGATCACAATAGTCAGTCCGGACACTGCGTAATAGATTGTCATTCGCTTAAGCGTAAGTGGACGGGGAAGAAAAGGCAGGAAGATCAATGGGATCAGTTTGGTGCCAACTGCCAGGGCGATAGCAACTGCGGACAGTATCAATCGATTTCTTTTCAACCACCAGAGCGAAAGAAGAATGAAGAAAACCATCATCACTTCAAAATGGAGGTTGCCCATTCCTTCAATAATTACTAAAGGATTCAAAGTGTAAATGAGTGCGTATTTCTTGGGTAAATTAAATTCCGTTAGCACTTTAGGGAGCAACCAAATATTGCCAATTTCTGCAGCAAGTAAGAAAATCCTCATGGAGATTACAGCACCAAAAATGCTGTCACCTGATACCAGCGTGGAGAACCAAAAGATAAATTGATTGATAGGCGGGTAAATGGTAAAGTACTCTGGAGAATTGAGCTGGTTGTATAGTTCACTGGTAATTCCGGGTACCGCCATTTCGGGACTATCAATGTAAAAAGACGGTAATTGAGCAAATGGGTTAATACCAGCATTCAACAGTCGCCCATCCCAGATAAATCGGTAAAAATCATCACTTAGGTTTGGTATGGCTAGTAGTAACCCAACCCTCAATAAGATGGCCATCCAATTGTGGCTTTGATCTATTTCTGAAGAGCTGATTTCATCCGTTTTCAGTGAGTCTTTCACTAATAGTAGATAGACTGCAAAGAGAAGAGTAAATGTTGAGATTAATTTGACAGAGTCAGTTCGCTCGATGAAGTAAGCAAGAAATATATAGCCACCGAGACTAATGATGGCAAGGAAATAAAAGAGTTTATTTGATGTGTTAGGGCCTAACATAGCTCAATGGCCTGAGCGACATAAATGATACGGCGCCAAACCCAAGGGCTAACATAAAATGGAAGATGATCAATCCAAAGTCTAACAAATAAATCCCGATACCAATTCCAGCTATAAAATACAGACACAACAATGCTTCAACCAGCACAGACGGGGTGATTTTGAAGTTGACATATTGGTTGCTTTTCCAGCTGTCTTTTGATGAGATGATATTGAACTTAGGCGTCCTGATAAACGGTGTTTTGATTCCAATCAACCCTTCACTCACCGCAATGGCATTATGGAATGACAATCCCATTGAAAAAGCCAGAAACAACGGAAAATTCCAAAGATAATATTTGAGTGTTTTTAAAGGGCTCACTTTTTTGGCAGCAACCCAGTAGAAATAAGCAATGGCAAAAAATCCAAGAAGGAAAACACTACCGATATCGAAATAGATCTTCATTTGAGGGTTGGCCTCTTTGATGAAAAGCATTGGAATACTTAACAGTCCCGCCATTAATAACAACAGAAACACCGAACTATTGAGCAGGTGAAAAGTAGCGTGAACTTTTTGCATGGGTTTTAATCCGGACTTCATAATGTGCCCCATATTCTTCTTGGCAGTTTCGGCAGCACCTTTGTTCCATCGATATTGCTGAGACTTTACAGCAGGCAGCAATACTGGTAACTCTGCTGGGGCAATCACATCCTCGAGGTACTTGAATTGCCAACCTTTAAGCTGGGCCCTATAACTTAAATCAAGATCTTCGGTCAATGTTTCAGCAGACCAGCCTCCGGCATCATTGATGCATTCTTTTCTCCAAACACCAGCTGTTCCGTTGAAACTAATAAAACTCCCGGCTTTGTGTCTTCCAGCTTGTTCTACCGTGAAATGGGCATCCAGACCAAAGGCCTGCATTTGGGTAAGTAGTGAATAATCTTTGTTGATATGGCCCCAACGGGTCTGTACCATACCAATTTCAGGTTGGTCAAAGCTCGGTATAGTTTTAAGAAGAAAGTCCGCAGTTGGTAAAAAATCAGCATCAAATACCGCAATGAATTCTCCTTTAGCAATTTCAGTTCCATACTTTAAGGCACCCGCTTTAAATCCTTCCCGGCTCCTTCTCTGGATATGCTGGATATCCAATCCTATTTTTTGATATTTCGCAACCAGGCCAGCGATGATTTCTGACGTTTCATCACTTGAATCATCTAATACCTGAATCTCAAGATTCTTATAGTTCAGCTTGGTAACGGATTCAATTAATCGCTCTACCACATATTGCTCATTGTATACTGGCAACTGAACTGTTACCATAGGCCATACCTCGGGGTCAGTTGGAGTACTCCCCTTATTTTTCTTTTTGTAATGTATGGCCAGATTTAGCTGTCCCAAACTGAAAAAGAAGATCAGGATCAGAGCTAAACTATAACCAATAACAACTAAAATTTCCATTCCCTACAAATACTTAAAAATAGTCCAGATTATTTTATAACCTGCCATTATTGTACCACTTACCGTGCCAGATATCTTCGAAAAACCAATTCTCTTTCGATAGGGAACCGGGACTTCTATAGATCTCAAACCATTTTTGGCCGCCTTCAATTGCATCTCAACAGTCCACCCATAAGATGTGTCTTCCATTTGCAGGTCCACCAACTTTTGGTACTTAATCGCTCTGAATGGCCCCAGGTCTGTAAAGCTTGCTCCATAGAACAAGCGGATCAGACTTGTGGCTAACCAGTTGCCAAATACCTGGGGCACAGTCATTGACCCGGTCTCTCTATTTCCTAGTGCCCTTGACCCGATCACAAAGTCAGCTTCGTTATTCAGAATAGGGGCCACCAACTTTTCCATCTCTTCAGGGTAGTCACTGTGATCTCCATCCAGGAAAACAATAACCTCCGGCTTTTGGTTTGATTCCGCTACATAAGACAAACCTTTCAGACACGCCTTGCCATAGCCCTTTATTTCTTCTTTTAACACGGTAGCTCCTTTCTCTTTCGCTATTTTCCAGGTATCATCTGTTGACCCATTGTCAATAACAATGATCTCATCTATCAGTGACCTGGGAATTTCGTCGATTACCAATCCCACAGCATTTTGCTCGTTAAAAGCCGGTATAATTACCTTAACAATCGGTTTTGACAAATTTCCGTTCCCTTAAGTCTGCAAAAGTAACAAGCACAAGGCTCTTTAATGTCTCTAATCGGACAAAGAGTAAGGAGAAGGTTAAATCATTTGTTAACTGGTCGATTTTATTGACCAGTTGGTCCTGAGTGGGATGTGAAAAAAACTTTATTCTTCATCAATACCTAAACTCATCAGGAATGCCATCAGATCCACAAATTCGTCGTTGCTCAATTGACCAGTTAGTCCTGGAGGCATGAGTGAAATGGGAGTCACTTCGAAATTTTCGATTTCTCCAGTTGAAATTAAGATAACATCACCGGATGTATTGCGAATTCGTGCCCCCTCATCAGTTCTTCTATCCAGGGTTCCGCTAATGACAGATCCATCGGTTTTGGTAATGATTACCGTTTCATACCCCTGTTTAATTGCAGTATTTGGATTAGTGATCGCTTCAAGAATAGATTCTGGTGTCATGAATGCTCCCACAAAGCTCAAATCAGGACCGAGTTGGCCTCCCTCACCATTAATTCTATGGCAACTTGAACACAGCAGTTGTGGATTCCAATAAACCTTGGACCCTCTTCCATTATTCCCATTCAACACGGCGTCGGAAATTAATTGTTTGCGCTGTGCAGAGTCCAACATTCCAATGGGCTGAAGATCACCTGCTACTTTTAAGACATCAACAAGATCCACCAGGTCACGACCGGATGATTGTGCTATTCTGATTCCGGCAATCGCTTTTTCAGATGATAGAATTTTTCCCGAAAACTGCTCTTCTAAAATTTTGGCACCCCCTTTTTGGGTACTTAAGGTTCTGAAAACTAACATAGATTCTTCAAGGGAGTCAGCCTCAATAATAAAATTGGTCGCCGTTTCAGCGGCTTTTTCTGGAGTTGCCTTAATCCATGAGGCCAATGAGCTTGTCTTTATCGATGGGTTAATATTTTCCTTCGCTATGGTAATCAGGAGAGTAGTATCACCAAGACTGGCAATGGCATCTCCCGCAGCGACTCGTTCAGCGTATTCGAGGGCGCCATTAGTAGCTTGCACAACCAACGCTTCTTTACCTTCCTGGATTTGCCACCTTCCATACAATTGTGCGGTTAACTCTCGAATTTTCGCTACCGAATCCTGATGGAACAGCCGTAATATTTCTCTGTTTGTGGGGACCGCATGATTGGCTTTTGGCGCCGTAACCAAAGCTTCCAATAGTAATGTGTCTTTTGTAACTGCTACTTCTTCTAAGATCATATCCAGTTCTCTACTTTCTCCAAATTTGGCAATCATGGTTAAAGCTTCCTGCTTCGATTCACCTTCAAACCTTCCTTCTCGGACAAAACCGGCAAGTAGTTGAGCGGCATCACTATTATTCATGGATTTTAGCGCATAGGCAGTCCTATTGAAATTACCATCAAATATTTCGTTCCCTGCCTGTAATGCGGGTAGCCATTGCTGTGATAGCTCTCTGGCAGTTAACCAAAGCATGTAATCTAAGTTGGGATCTGTTTCCAAATCGAGTGCACTCAGGGCGATGTGCGCAGCATTGGAAGAACCCATGACCCGTAAAGCGTTGATCGCCTCAAGGCGTACCTGTGGGTGTTTAGCTTTGACAAATGGACTCACAATTTTTTCACCTTCCTGAGGTGGATAGATGCGTGGAACCATGCGAATGGCAGCTCCAAGGGCATGATGATCCCTTGATTGAATCAGTTGTTCTAATAAAGCTTTGTCCGGTTCATTGAGTGCAACTCCCAACCACAAGGCCTCCAATCGATGATGATCCACCCTTCGGTCAGAAGAGGGAAGATTATTTACCCATTTTCTGATCTCTTCAGATGGGCAATCCCTGGTAACCAATTCTCTGTTCGCTTGCATTCTGGTGAACATCGTAGTTGATTTTAACATATTCAACAGCTCCGGAATTTTGGCATTCTTCACATTACTAATTTTATTGAGAGGCCTACCTTTAGAAGTTAATCGCCAAATACGGCCGTGTACCTTATCCCTGGAAGGATGATAAAAGTCTACTTCACCGTGATCAATGATTGGACTATACCAATCAACGATGTAAATAGCTCCATCGGGACCCTGCTTGATGTCGACCGGGCGGTAAGATCGGTGCGATGAGCGGAGTAATGTCCCCATTTCTTCAGCAGCATACCCACTTCCTTTTTCAGTTATTTTATATCTGACGGTTCGGTTGGCCCGATAGTCATTAGCTAATAAACTCCCTCTGAAATTATAAGGTATATGTGAACCTGTAATGAATTCGGCTGCCGTATTTTTGGGCTTTCCAAAGATCAAACCGTCTAGAATACGATCTGACCCAACAGCAGTATTATGTGCTGAACCCGGGAAGAGATAACTTGGTTGTTGGCTGCCCGCTCCATCAGTGGCGAAGATTTGCCCCCAATCATTCAGCGCTTCCCCCCAAGGATTCACCAGGCCTCGGGAGAAGACCTCAAGTCGCTCTGTTTCGGGTCTGAATTGCCAGATTCCACTGCCATTTAACTTCCTCGGCCCAAAAGCTGTTTCGATGAAGGTATTAATATAGATAGATTGAATGAAGTGCAGATCACCCCATGGTGTCCAGCGCATCGAATGCATTGTATGATGAACATCGCTATGACCAAACCCGGTAAAGATTACCCTCCTTTCATCAGCCTTATCGTCTCCATCCGCATCAGACAAAAAAAGTAGTTCTGTTGTAGTGGAAACATAGGCACCTCCATCGACTGGCATCACTGCATGCGGGATTAACAGGTTTTCAGCAAAAACTGTATGCTTATCTGCCCTGCCATCCTGATCAGTGTCTTCTAAAATAATGATTTTGTCTACTGGTTCCAGTCCGGGCTTGAGTTGTGGATAGGTGGTACTGGTTGATACCCAGGCTCTTCCTCGATTGTCCCATGTAATGCTTATGGGATTGGCAATTTGTGGATCGGCTGCAAACAAACTGATATCAAATCCCTCTTCTATGGTAAATGCATCTAATTCAGCCTGAATGTCTGGCTCCGGGATAAAGCTGGGGACCTCATGGTCGCGATACACTCTGGGCGCAGCCCATGAATCCAGCAATTCAATCTCATAGCGATGTGGCTGTGGGATATGTAATTGGGCAATTAGTTCATCCTTTTCATTCGTAAGCCGAGCATAGTCATCTGTTTCGTAGGCCAAATGACCCATTTCATGTTGCCGAAAGAGATGGGTGTAAACTTTATTCAGTGGATTAATACGAAAACGATGGAGTCTGTTTTTCTCGATAATCATCCTGCGGAGCTCTTCATATTGCTTATGGTCTGGGTTTTCGATTTTATCAGTGGATCTATTTTCACGCCATATTTCACCATCAATTTTCACTACATGAGGTGTAGAGAGCGAAATATTGCCAACGGTACTCAATTGATCAGCTTTGAGGGTAAAGCGATAGCCTTTCGGTGTCTCTACAAAATCGGTGACTTCACAATTTTCAGAAGAAATAACCTTTCCATCCCGTGTCAGCTCCAAATTATAACCGGAATCTGACTGTGTAAGCCTGGACATAACAACCTCAGCCATTCTCCGATAACCCAAGCTATTGAGATGAATGCCATTGGTCGTAAACTCTTCACCTTCAGCTTGAACCAGGTTCTCAAATAAATCAACGTGGAGGTAGCCTCTTTTCTCAGCTTGAATCCTTATAAATTCCGAAACACGCTTCAAACGATGGTTATGAAGCTCAGGTTGTTCACGGATGTTGTCAACTTTCCAGTGTCGGTGAGGGGAAAGTAAAACTACCTTGATCTTAGTTGAATCAAGTTTGTCAAGTAATGTCTCATAGGCTTCAGTAAACCTGTAAAACTTTTCTTCAGTTTCTGCAAATGCAGCTTCAGATCCATAGCCTAGCATGACCAAATCGGGACTTACAAGGTTAATGTGTGCCTGAAGTACACTAAGGCCGTAGGCATCTTCTCGGTCTGGAGGTTTCCATGACTCAGTGTTCAACGCCGAGCCGAAGTCAGATCTTGCAGTACCTATGATGTCATCACCTGGCCAGCCCAGATTCCTAAAGATAAGATTTTGTTGTGGCCATCTCACGGTAAGTGCTGCTTCAAGCCAGGCAAACCTTTCCATATTGGCAATGGTAGTCCCCCCAATGAAAGCGATTCTCTGAGGCTTATTTATTTGTTCGGTAATGGTGAGACTGTCTGTGCTAAAAGGCTTTACCATTCCGCCTTCATCCCATATCCTCACCTTCCACCAGGCTGCAGTTCCCTCCGGAATGGCTTTACCTGAATACGAAATTTCATTAGTTGATTCTGAAAAACGGATTCCACTATCCCAGAGATCTCCCACGTCAGCGTCAAGCTTTTTTTTATCACTTGCCACTAGTAGCTGGTAGGCAGTTTGTTTTTCAACTGTTGGCGGCAACTGCCATTCAAAGGTTATTTGACGGAAATCTAATCCCAAAGGATTGGCAACATGTTTCGATGATGGATTGAGCACCAAACCTTCAATCACTGGCTCGGGCATCGCAGTAGGAATGCCAACCTGAATCTTACAGGTAGTAGTAGTTAGAAGCAAAACACTTAAGCTGGTGATCAGAACATTATTCCTCATGGCATTTAAAATTAGCAACACTTTGGACAAGGCCAAACAAGCTGAAAAGAAGTCTATTAGAAGATCATCTGGTCGATTTTATTGATTATTTGGTCTATCAGTCTCTGACTTGAACAAGCCGATTGAATATCTTTGATTTTAGGTATGAAGTATACTGATCAAATACGTTTCCCTTGGTACCAACACGCCATATTTTGGTTGGCCTATGTCTTGTTTTGGAGCGTTCGGGATTTGATTCACCATGATGATCTTGTAGATAACATTCAATTGAATGTTATAAGTGGAACATTCCATGCAGGATTAGCCTATTTCAATGTTTATGTGTTAATCCCCGCATTACTTCTAAAAAGAAAGCACTTGATCTATGTGCTGGTACTACTGGGTGCCATGAGTATTACTGCCTTCATAAATTCACAAGTTGTTGCATATTATTTGTATGGTATTCATGATTTTCCTGAAGTAGCGGCCTTCTTCAAATCTGTCAGGGGAATAACCGTTCTTCATTTTGAGGCGTTTTTTATAGCGATCATTACACTATCCATAATTCTCGCCAAAATCTATTTCATCAAAGACAATGACACCCAAGAGTTGATCAAAAAGAATTTAGAATCTGAACTCAACTTTCTGAAAAATCAGATTAACCCACATTTCCTGTTCAACTCGCTTAACAGCATTTATTTCCTGATTCCAAAGAATGCCAAAAAAGCCGCAGAAGTATTATTGAAATTTTCGGACATGCTCAGCCACCAATTGTATGAAGGAAATAAGGATTTTATCCAATTGGAAAATGAGATAAAGCATTTGGAAGACTATATCGAATTAGAGAAAGTTCGTCAAGGAGACCGGGTAAATGTCGATTGGTCAGTTGACGGACTGGTCAACGGCCAGCAAATTGCGCCGATGATTTTTTTGACCTTTCTTGAAAATGCTTTCAAACACGGACAGCTGTCTTCTGAATCGTCTTATAAAATTGAGGGAAAAATTGAGGTCGATAAAAATAAGATCAGTTTTAAGTTGAGAAACGACACTGGAACTAATGGCCAACCTGTCGAGAACGATAAAGGCGTAGGCCTTGAGAACACCAAGAGGAGATTGGAACTGCTATACCCTAATAGACACCAATTGAGTATTAGCAAATCAGATACCTCCTTTGTTGTAGATTTGACGCTTGAAATAAATGAAAATTAAGTGCCTGGTAGTTGATGATGAACCACTTGCCCGCGAAGGCATTGCAGGTTATTGCAGTAAGGTTCCCTATTTGGAATTAGTGGGTTCTTGTCAAAATGCCATTGAAGCAACTGACCGACTCAATGAAGAGGCCATCGACCTTATTTTTCTCGATATCCACATGCCGGGTATGTCTGGCCTTCAGTTAATCAAAGCCCTGAAAAACCCCCCGGCTGTGGTATTTACCACGGCTTATCGGGATTATGCTGCTGACGGATTTGATCTGAATGCGGTTGACTACTTAGTGAAACCGGTCTCTTTTGAAAGGTTCCTGCAAGGAGCTAACAAAGTATATGAGCATCTTTTGGCCAAGAAGTCCATTAATTTGGCCCCTGGCACACAGGAGGAGTTCTTTTTTGTCAAATGTGATGGGAAGTTTGTACGGATCTACTTCAATGAAATTCTTTTTTTGGAGGGAATGAAGGACTATACCATCATTTATCGAAAGACCGAAAAGTTGATCGTATTGGTTTCAATGAAGAAAGTGGAGGAGAATCTTAAATCTGAGGAATTCATTAGGGTACACAAGTCCTATATCGTAGCGAAGAGTAAAGTGAACTCTTTGGAAGGCAATCAACTGAAAATTAATGACCACCTGGTCCCGATCTCCAAAAGTCTAAAAGAATCGGTAGTCAATAACATTATTGGCAATAAACTTTGGAAAAGGGGTTAAATTTGGGGCTATAGACATAATCTGTAACTCCACGGGTTCTAATTACGTCTATGAGTAAGGTAAAATAGTCAAAAACTCAACACGTCATGTTCGGAAACTTATTTGGAAAGAAAAAGAAGAAGCCCAAAGCTCAATGCAGTATCTGCAAGACGCTTTTGGAACACGAAGAAGGCTTTGCTTTGAGCACTGCTGAAGTTGTGGTTTCAAAAGAATATTGGGACAACAAAATGGTAGAGCCGGAGACCATGGCTTACACCACCAACCATTTCAAAAATAAAGATGAGAATGCTACCAAAATGAGAGGTATCATTTTTGAGAAAACTGCTGAAAAAGATCAGACATGGCTTACTTGTGAGACATGCATTAAGCAGTTTGATGTAGATATGGATCAGGCCAGTGGGTATGCCTCTGAATGGTGGGCTAATAGTGGCCAGGTAGAAATGCCTAAGGCTGGAAAAGCAACTGATAACATGGAACCTTCAGAGTATGAAGATATGAGGAACTATGCCATGATGGATGCTGGAGCCAGTAAGATTCGGTTATAGGCCTCATCTCCAAAAGAAATTTAAACCCGGCTTTTGTCGGGTTTTTTTGTATCCGATTCCCTTATTAACTCAACCAATCGTGGAAGTCAAGAAGATAGCACTTCGACAAGCTCAGTGCTCGACAGGCTCAGTGTGACATTCTCTTTTGGGGATTTCTAACTATGTCGGAAATGACGTAGTTTTTTTATTTTGTACGTTTTGGAAACCAAAATTCCAGCCTGAGTGATGGTTAATTTGTAATTCGTGCATTATGAGAAAAATGAATTTTTCATATTTGCACCACCTTATGAAGTCCTCAGATCCCATAGGCATTTTTGATAGCGGCATCGGTGGAATGACCGTGGCACGAGCAGTTAAAGACCTCATGCCGGATGAGCAAATCATCTATTTTGGTGATACGGCCCATTTGCCCTACGGGGATAAATCAGCCGCAGCCATCCAGGCTTACTCTGTCAAAATAACAGACGTTCTAATCCAACGAGGATGTAAGGTAATCCTGATCGCTTGCAATTCTGCATCCGCTGCTGCCTTTGAATTGGTGAAAGAATATGCCGGTAAAAAGGCCAAAGTTTTCAATGTGATTGATCCAGTGGTAGCCTATATCCGGGAAAACTATCAAAAAACCAGCATTGGGCTTATTGGCACTAAGCAAACAGTTAATTCGATGGTGTACCAAAATAAGATTGAAGAGTCCTCGAATTCCGTGAAATTGAAGGCCCTGGCTACTCCGCTACTGGTACCAATGATTGAAGAAGGCTTTATTAACAATCACATCAGCGAGGAGATCATACATCAATACCTGGTAAATGATCAATTGAAGGACATTGAAGCCTTGATTCTAGGTTGTACCCACTATCCTTTAATAAAGAAAGAGATTGCTGGATATTATGCGGGAAGAGTAGAGGTAATCGATTCTTCAGTTACCGTGGCAAAAGCATTGAAGGCTTATCTGGAGTATAACAATCTGGTGAGGAGTAATAAACAGTCTAATGGGGACCATTTTTTGGTGTCTGATTTTACTGAATCTTTTGAAGCGACCACCAAGTTATTTTTTAAAGAATTAGTGCATTTGGAAAAATATACCCTCTGGGAATAGTAAATTAGTTGAGCAGTAGTGGTTAAACACAGTCGTTATTATAAAGCCATGACCAAAAACGCACAACCCTTTCTGGTAGCATTATTTCTGAGCTTAGGATGGTCGGCCTATGCACAATCTGACATAAACGTCACCTACAATGGCAACCCTATCAATTTAGATGATGGAATTGACTTATCGAAAGTCACTTATCCTTTGGTGAGATTGGAGTTGAATGCCAATGAGGAAATTCGAGGGCACTATACTCATATGGAATGGACCATCGTTCGAGGAGGGCGGGCAGTTTATTCAATGCGAGTTAACCCGGCGGGGGAAAGCGGAAAAATGAGTCTTAAAAATTTATTGGATCATGCAAGACCCGGAGATAATATCTCAATTCAACTAGGTAAGACGTCTGGACTTAAAGAAAGAAAAATAATTTCATTTCCTGTCAGTTAATAAATAGAATGAGATCATTACTATTGGTTTGTCTCAGCACCTGTTTTTTCATGACTTCTGCGCAGTCTGACAAAAAGCCTGACATAGAAATGTTGTACAATGGGGAGCCTATCAATTTGAAAGAAGGAATACAGCTACCTGCAGCAGGCGACCCCGAAATTTTGTCAGAGTTAGGTTATACCATAGATAGCCTTCTGTTATCAAAAACAGATCCGCTTTTTAGCCGTATGCTAATGACTTTAGTAAGAGGAGGTAAAGGGATAGTTTCATTGAGATACAATGAATTAGAAGCGAGAAAAATGATTGATGCTCATGAAATTCTAGCCGCTGCTGTTCCAACAGATCACATTGTTATTGAGTGGAAGTTACGGGGAATCGCACTCAACTATTCTCCCAAAATCATGTCATTTCAAATACGAGCTAAAGAATAATTGGTACCGAATTTGAAGCAATATCACCTGATTAATTAAAAGAATAGCGCTGACGTGCCTTCACAACGACATTTGAGGAACCAAAACTCAAAATGTCAAAAACTAAAACAACGCTTGTATGCCTTTTTACATTAATCGCACATCTGGTTAATGGACAAGGTTCAAATCCTCTATTTGATCAATTGGACTTTGGTAGCTACCCGGTGGGCTATCAATTGATTCAAGCTTATGACCGGGGAAGGTCACCTCTTAAAGAGCAGCTTAAACTTCCGGAAGCTCAGCAGATTGGTCGTGCCGTTCCCATCTATTTTTGGTATCCAGCGGATGAGAAAGAAGAAGAGCCGATGTCGTTTAAAGACTATTTAACCGAATGGGCATACTCCTGGGATTTTAATTTAAGTGAAGAAGAGATCACCACCAGGGCAAGACTGGAAGCCTCAAAATATCACCGTGACCTCGCTAAAGAAACATTGGATGCTTACTTCAGCATAGATATCGAGACGCTGGCTACCAGGAATGCCGATGCATCTAAAGGTAATTTTCCATTAGTCATTTTCAGTCACGGGAATATGGATCGCTGGTGGATTTGGGGAGAATATCTTGCCAGTCACGGTATTGCTGTAATTGGCACTCCCAATTCTGGTGCGCATCAAAAGAGGCACGAGATGGGAATCAGCGGCCTTGAAGCCCAAATACGAGATGCAGAATTTGCAATTTCAGTGGTTGCCGAATATGACTTTATCGATGCGAAATCACTCATAGCCGCCGGAAGTAGTTATGGTAGCTTGTCGGCGGCAGGTTTGGCTGCAAGAAATGACAATGTCCGAGGTGTTATTAGTCTTGACGGTATCATTGCAGATGCGAATGAGGGTGAATTACTTCAACGTACTCCTTATTTTGACTACCAGCTTTTTACTACTCCCATACTTCATATGCACAGTGATTTTGGTTTCAGCTCCAATTATATCTGGATGGATCAGATGAAGTATGCCGATCAATACCGGATCAAAATGGACGGCCTTCGACACTCGGACTATCACTTTTATGGAATGGCGGATCTATTTGGAGTCAATCTAAATGATTCGGAATTAAAGAATTCTGTCGTTGGGTTTAGTTGGGTTATGAAATATGCCTTGACCTTTGTTCAAGGACTTACTGGCAAAGAGAATAGGCTGAACTATTTAAAAAACTCACCAGGAGAGAATGGAGTCCCCGAGGATTTAATGGAAGTTGATTTCGTTGAGGGGATTAAAACCACTTACTCGGCCTCTGAACTTTTGGAGGTATTGGATAAAAAAGGTTTTGCAGAGTTGAAGGCGATTTATACTAAAATGTCAGCAGCAAATCCCCAGCCATTCTCCCCAATCACTTTCTTTGATGTGGGTATAATGATGCATTGGTTTGATATGATCGAGGAGGAGAAAGTGTGGTTTGGTTTGTTCCTTGAAAGTTACCCAAAGTCCGTTGAGGCCATGTATAGATTAGCCAGGCTAGACGCACTTACCGGAAATGAAGAACTGTCAAAAACAAAGCTTGAGGAAGCGAAGCGCTCACTCAACGATGACCCTGATTTGAGTCGAGACAGGAGATTGTTTTTGCTGAGTAGAATTGAGCGATTCTTAAACTAAATCACTCTGCGGATGCCTAATTTAGCATCCACCGATGGATGCACTCCCTTTCACATTAGTTCTTGTTTCTATTTTTACCCATGCCTATTGGAATTACCTGATCAAGCGGTCTGAAAACAAGCATATTTTTACAGCCCTAAGTAAACTAGCCGAAATGACCATTTTTGGCATTCCAGCAATCTATTATCTTTTAACAACAGAATTTGAAGAACAATTTGTATTACTCATTGTAGTTGCGGCAACAATTGCCTTTTGCAACTACTTCTTCCTTTCCGGCGCATATAAATATGGGGACCTCTCATTCGTCTACCCTGTTTCGAGATCAAGTGTCATCTTCTTACCTGTACTGGCATTTTATTTTATAGGTGAGCGCATTGACGAAATCGGCGGCGTAGCTATTTCACTGATACTGATTGGCACTTTTGTGATGCACATGAAGTCTTTAGACCGAAATGGCTTTCGAACGGTTTTCAAAAATTTCAACAATAAGGGAAGTATATATGCTTTGTTGGCTGCGCTGTCAATGGCCGGATATACCTTATGGGACAAGATAGCCATTACTCAAATGGAGCCTTTTTTGTATTTCTATTTATATACTTTCATAGTGGCCATTTTGTATAATGGATTTGTCTTTACGAAATATTCTGTAGCAGACATTAGGGCTGAGTGGAGACTCAACCGATCCCGGGTTATCCAGGTTGGCTTTTTCAATAGTTTTACTTACATCATCATTTTGACTGCTTTGACTATGAGCAAAGCAACCTATGTTGGAGGTTTGAGACAGCTAAGTGTAGTTATTGGTGTTTTTTTAGGTTATAAACTTTTAGGTGAAACTCTAAGTGCGCCCAAGATGGCCGGAATTGCAATTTCAATTATTGGAGGCAGTTTGATCTACCTTGCAAAGTAGTTTAACTAATGCGTTACCACCCTGACAAGTCTGAATCAGAATAGCCACAAGTTTTACCAAATTATCAATAGGTGGTTTGTCAATCTGATACTTCTTTTAAAGTTATGTTCCCATAGAAAATTCTTAATAGCTGTTTAACTTTGTAATCCTTTTTAAATGGTGGTTGTAGTTCAGTTGGTTAGAACGCCTGATTGTGGTTCAGGAGGTCGCCGGTTCAAGTCCGGTCTTCCACCCTTGATTATCAAGCAGTTACATAAAGTAACTGCTTGATAATTTATCTATTGCGTGTTTTTTGCGTGCTTCTGACGAATTCAACAGTCCTCATCGATATTTTTTCCTTGATTTCCGCCATAAGCAATGCTGACCTGGCTCAACTAGAAGAGCTCATCGCTCCCGATGTTTTTTTGGAATTTCCATATGAATTGCCGGGGAATCCGGCTCATATCCAAGGCTCCAAAGTAGCATGTAACTATTTTCTTCGCGGTCAATTTTCCATCAAATTTAACAAGCCTCGTATACTGGAGGTAACTGCCACAGGGTTGCTTGTAGCAGAAGTTACTGACACTCTTCTAATTCAAATGGTAATGCGTAAAAATTATCCTCCTTCTTGAATTTGATTATGGCAATCGTTTGATCTGTAAATAAATCCTTCGAATAGCCTAAAAAACCTACAATTACAAGAAGAGCCAATGATTCCGAGGAAGAGGCTATTTCATCAAGAGAGTTTAAATCGACATCACTCGGTGCTGGTATTACTTGGGGGTGAGAATGCCATTCACCAAGATATTGACTAGTACCATTGGAATTAGCATATTCCATATCAATTAACATGTCAATGTAATCGGGATCACATTTGAAGTCAAACCTCTCTCTAATGGCTTTAGGTCCGGCATCAGTTGATTTGAGAACGTGACCAACTCCATCTTTGATCATTCCAAATAAAACCCCGCCTGTTTCGACATCACTGTACTTTCCTATTTCTTCGGAAACTTTATCAACGGCGGCTTTGCTAAATATGATCTTATTTATTGCATATTTCACAGTCAGTGCACTTTTCAATCCTCTTTATTTCCCAGGTAAAAGGCTCTTGCTCTTTCGAGCCCATTGGTCCATGCCACTTGAGTAGTGATCCATAATTTTCCGGATAGCCATTAAGACCTCCCGCAAGTAACAACTGCAAACTCACTCTGCTAACTTGCAGAGCAACCTCCTTGATATCTATTTCAGATCCGGGAAGTGCCGGGCTAGAACAGTTGCCATATTCGGGGGGAAGTTCCGAAAGTTGTACTTTGTTTTTAGGTTTTGGTAAGGTATCAACATTCATTAAACTCAAACATCTTAAACAAGCTGTATTTTTTGAAACCACCTGTATTGAACCGGACATTCCACCTATTGAAACACCCGCAAAGACAAATGGAATGTCGTGGGAGCTCGCATATAAGTCGTTGATCATATAGTCAGCTGCATCCTCTCCGGTTAAAACGATACATAAGTCGCTATTCTCCAGACTCAATTCAAGCATTCCGTTGTCTTGAAGCACATCAACCGGATAGGAGTTAACAATAATATTCGGGTTCGTACGATGAATTAATTGCTTTGCAACCTCTGTTTTTCCCTCACCGATAAAATAAAGATCTGCAGCATGCCTGATGGAATTTCCAATTTCAAAAATGTCATTGTCAAAAAGATGAAATGTTCCTACCCCATTTCTTGCAAGCGACCGGGCAACCTCGCTGCCCAAAGCCCCTAGACCTATGATTGTAACACGCTTTTGTTCTAATATATGATTACTGAAGACATCTTTAGTTCGTAGGTATAACTCATTGCTGATTATTCGTGAAATGTAATAGACTACTCCACCCATTACGACTTGCGCCCCTATTGCTTGAACTTGAATTTTAAAAAAATGCCATTTCATTTGATCATCAGGAACATATAACGCAATATTTACCAAACCCGATTTATTCAAAATGTTGGACCCGAAATAATTTTTGAAAAGATTAATCAGGTGTTCAGTCGTTGGAGCAGGTAATACCTCCTTAAAAGTTATTCCTGAAGGAAGAGCAAACCAATTAAAAACCTCATCACCTAAACTTAGCTTAAATGGCTCGCTTGAGAGCACATTTTTGGTTAAGATATAATGGTTGGGTTTAAATTGAGTTAGAGTTACTTGTCCCGATCTTTCATTAGGCTTTGGATCAAAATCACTAGGTATCAATACCTGACCGGAGTGTGACATGTACATTGGAACTTCGTCCACAATTTCTTCTGGCTTGAACCCCTCGGCAGATGTGGCAGACAAGAGCCATTTTTGCGCTTTCCGCAACATCCAGCCAATATTATGTTTGTTTCTGTCCCAGACATTCTTTCGGAACAGGCACATTTCGCCATCTGAGTACTGGTTTCCCTTACCAAAAAAGTGGACACTGATGGCAGGTTTCCCCTCCTTTTCGGTAATATCGACTGATATAATTTTGGGAGAGTAATATGGGTATTTTGTTGGAAATACTATAAGGACACCCTGTTCTTTGTTCTCCCCATACTTTAGCAATCCAGTCACTGTTACCACACCTTGTGTAATATCGAGACCAATTAAATCCTTAAGTACAAAATCCCCTCCGAGCCCGTTTTTTAAAACATCTAATTCAGTTTTATAAAGATTTTGAAGAGAATCCTGCTCATGCCACCTGTAAGCCTTCATCTTTAGGCAAAACGCTTGTCGCGATCAGGTTTGGTTGACTTTTCGAAAAACCTCAATGTCTCATTATCATTAATACCTACTTCAAGAATGGTTAATTTAAAATCTGTGATTGGGGTACCGTCTTCTCGCCTTAATTCTCTCCCTTCCGCACTTATCCCAAGCTTTGCAATGGCTTTGTTTACTATTACTTGGATCTTCTGATTGGTTAGAAACTCATCCTCAAAAAGCTGATCATTTTCTATTAAAACCTTGATGTTTATCTTCTTTTCGTTCATAATTGTGTAAATTTTTATTATAGTTAACTAAATAGTAACTTTGTTGCGTTACTGATACAGTGTTTCAAATGAGAAACAAATATAATAATGTCTTATTGATGACGCAAGCGTTTCACATCTTATACAATAAGTTTTATCCAAATCTTTATTTTTATGAGCACTCAATTGAACACAATGCTGCTGTCTTCGATGATAAAATCAAAGAGAGGAGCCCAGGGGTTGAGAGAAACAGCTAAAGAAATTGGTAATGTCAGTGCCTCAACTTTATCCAGAGTAGAACAAGGAAAAGTACCGGATGTCGATACTTTTTTTAAGCTGTGTAAATGGCTCAATGTTTCAAGTGATTCTTTTACTTCCGGTGATATGAAAGACAATCAAGAAAAAACAGTCATTAAGGCTCACTTAAGAGCAGAAAAGGAACTGGAACCGTCAACTGTCAATTCTCTCATCACAATGATTAACTTAGCCTACTCAAAAGACGATTAGGGAGTATTGAAATTAAGTAAACTTAAGAAAGGGTTTAAAGCTGATTCTGAAGGCATATCTATCGAATTTAGAGAGCAATTATGTTTACAATCACATGATCCACTATTAGCATCTTGCCTTGCCTCCCACCTCGGAGTCAAGGTGTATTCTCCCAAGGAAATTGGCTTATCTAGTGAAGACTGTGATATTTTGATGAATCCAGGATCTGGGTGGTCCGCTCTAACCACTAAAAACAAGAAGGGTCGGGATATCATAATCCACAATGTCCACCATAGTCCGTCGCGCCAAGAAAGCAATATTATGCACGAAGTGGCACACATTATTTGTAAACATGAATTTCCCGATTTGGAAATAAAGTTAGGAAGTCCACTGCCATTGCGGCATTATGATGAAACAATAGAAGCGGAAGCTGAATGGTTAGGAGGGAACTTGCAAATAACAAGAGCCGGCTTGGTATGCTGTCTGAGAGACAGAATGGATATAAATGCTATCGCCCTACACTTCAATGCCAGTGAACAAATGGTCAACTTTAGAATAAATGTTACTGGAGTAAAAAGGCAATTCTCTCATTTGTTTTAGGCTCGTTGTGCATCACAAACCTCGGTTAAGGCCAAAACAGGAAACAGCCAGAACCCCAATAACCCCGTAATATGCTTATTCTTAA
>JAJCYL010000334.1 GCA_029262955.1 Cytophagales bacterium
CTCTTTACTTGTCGCGTCATCAGACACATCCCCGAAAGTCATAGTTCCAAAACACAAGGAAGAAACTTTTAAACCAGAATTACCTAATTTTTTATATTCCATTTGAGATAAAATTACCGGTTCGAAATTAATACACCATAAATTCCGGCTAATTTACGCCTCATAACCAATCTATACGAGTGGACCAATTGAAAGGACAAATATGGAAACTGCCATTTTTGGATAAGAAGTGTAATCCCATATCAATTGCAATTTTCACTCATCCTATCTAGATTGCTGTTCGTCTTTATGAAATCAATCACACTCTTTTTCCTATTCATCGTGGCCAGTAGAGTATCCGTATCTGGACAGACTACTCAGCAAACGGTAAACATTAATGGGGAAACTTATATAGTGAGCTCACCGCCAACTTTTCCAGGTGGACCAACAAAGTACTCCGAATATATCAGCGAGAACTTGAAATACCCAAAAGATGCGAAAAAACAGAAAATTGAAGGCCGGGTGATGGTTCAACTGCTTATAGACAGCTCCGGGTTTGTCGTGGTTGATTCCACAAAAGTAGTTCAGTCACTTTTTGAATCCTGTGATATCGAAGCCATGCGGATATTAAATAACACCCCAAAATGGGTTCCCGGGTGGGTAAAGGAATTGGACAAAAGTGTTCAGTCCAAAGTAATCATGCCGGTTATTTTCATGAGAAGATAAGAGTTATAAAAGCCTGGCTACCCGCAATATTTTACCTTCTCGCTAAGCTTCTTCTCCCACTCACGAGCGGTTGGTGTTGCAGCTAATCCTCCTAACCCAGTGCATCTGTGCTCATGGGGCATGGCATTACCTACTTCAAACATGGCATCGACGACTTCGTCGTATGGAATAAGGTGGTCATAGTTTGCTAAAGCCATATTGGCACAAGAAAGTGCGTTTGAGGCAGCCATTACATTTTTACCCAAGCATGGCGCCTCAACCCTAACTCCAATCGGGTCACAAATAATACCGAGCGAATTTTGCAGGGCAATTGAAGAGGCTGCCACCGCCTGATTTAAGGTTCCACCTGCCAATGTTATCAACCCGGCAGCGGCCATCGATCCACCAGCTCCCGTCTCGGCCTGACATCCACCAACTTCTGCAGAAAAAGTTGAATGTTCTGCAATAAAAACTCCCATCATACCTGAAGCCAACATCGCTTTGACTACGTCATCCTCTGATTTCCCCATGTGGGCGGCTGCTCCTAATATCGTTCCAGGTAAAGTTCCACACGAACCGGCAGTTGGTGCGGCCACTATGATACCCATAGAACTTTTCATTTCCATAATGGCAGTGACATACAGAATTATGGTATTCAGCAAGTTCCCCTCTAGCAATTGATTCTGATCCATGCGCTCTTTGAAACCAATCGACTGGCACGGTAAAATTCTGTCCTCATAATCAGTCCCGTTCAGCCCTTTTTCAACAGAATCACTCATTAGCCGAACTATTTCTCGCATCTTCTCAAAAACCTCATCCTCAGTTATATTACCTCGAACGCTCTCATATTTAAGTGCTAATTGCCATAGATCCAAACTCTCCTCATTGCCCATCGCTAACATGTCCTTACAGTACAAAAAAGGCACCTCCAGGCCATTTCTTGAGAGTACTGGCAAAACAGGCTTTAGATAACGAACCAATGAAACTCCTGGAATGGCCTCTACTTTCTCTACCGATTCACCTGAAAATGCTGAAGCGCTTTTCACTTCGATAAAGCTCTTATGAGATTCAATGAAATCTGCTTCAAGTTCCTCAGGAAGCAAAGCCTGGATAATCTCCAGCTCGTTGCCATAGATTAACAACTCATGATAATCACCATTCATCGAAACTGAAGAGCCGTCAATTTCCTGCACTTCAAACATCCCACCACCAGTACTGATGGCAGTGAAGGAGTGGCTAAGCTTGTCATTTGAGATATTGATTCTATAGGTATTAGGGTGCTTAGCCCCATAATCAATGTAGTTCACTTTAATATCAATGCCGGCGATTTCAATTTCCTCTCTAAAGTTGGGCATTCTCTCGTCATGGGCTTCCCAGCCCAACAGTCCTCCATACAACCCCATATCAGTACCCTGGCTTTCATGGGTAGTGACCAGTGCACCATTTGGGTCATAATCTATGACCACACTTTTAATGTCCCCTTGCATCAAATCCCGAAGCATTAATCCCATTCGACAAGCTGCGGCACTGTGCGAACTGGATGGTCCACGCATCACTGGACCGATAACGTCATTGAATATGCTGGAAATAGCCATTTTAGTGATATTTATATACTAAAGATAACGAGTTTGTGAATTAGAATGATCAAAGAACCCCAAAACAAATCCATACTGTCATTTCGGAATTTTTCTTTTCTAAATTTTCTTAGAGAGAAAGAAAAATACCCGCCTGCCCGGCGAGGCAGGTCCGCAATCTCATTCAAGGATAAATGAGATACCCAACAAAATAGCCCCTTCTGAAAAAATAGGGTCTATTTTTCGAGTATGACGTATTCTTTTAATTCACACTACAGCTTAAAGATATCTAAAAGCGTTACCTGATTACTGTTGAGACGAGGAATTCGTTCAACCGCCCACCCGTTTAACCTGATGACCTTTGTCCTCAAGCATTTTAATCACCTTATCTCTGTGGTCACCCTGTATAAGAATCTCCGCATCCTTGGCACTGCCACCTACGCCACATTTAGATTTAAGTTCTTTTCCTAACTCACGTAAATCTTTTTCTGTCCCCTTAAAACCAGTAATCAAAGTAACATGCTTCCCTCTCCGATTTTTCTTGTCTAGTTGAACTTTAAATTCTTGTTTTAGCGGCATATCTTCATCATTGGTTTGAAACAACTCTTTAAGCTGAAACTCAAAATCATCGCTTGTGCTATAAACAACACCGTCTCTTTTTTTCCAGTCGTTCGATTTCTTCTTCATCTGAACTTACGTGCTATACAAAGTTGCAATTTAAACGCAAGTGATCAATTCTACATTATCTTCGCTTCAAAGACCAATCCATGAATTCAACATTACACTTACTGACTGGCACATTATTGACATTCCAACTGATCTTCTTGCCCTTTTCTAAGGCTCTCTGTCAAACCACACCTGAGGAGCAGTTCTTTAATTGGACATCACTTCAATTCAGTAAAGAAGAGTATACCAATCGACGCACCAAGTTAATAGAGCAGCTCAAATCTTCCGGCGGTGGAATTTATATCACAACAGCCAGGGATGGGTTTTCCGGTGGAGAAACATTTCGACAACTTAACGAATTCTTATATTTCACGGGATTGGAAGTTCCCAATTCCATCTTGTGTATTGATGCTGACAATGATGAGACCATTCTGTTTGTACCAGACAGGGATTTAAGGTTTCAAAATTCTTCAAGGCAAAACGATTTTCCGGGAAGACCTTTAGGGGATGATCCAGAATTGGCCATAAGATCCGGCATTGATAATATTCAGTCTTACGACCATTTTGGTAATACCTTCTCCCAATGGGTCAATTCAGATAGGCATTTTTTCATCAATGGAGGCCGAGGTGAAATCAAAGAGATGAAGACTGATTTCATCTACTCCTGGACTGAGGACCAGCAATTAATTCATCACCTTCAAAAGAACTATTCAAAGACTGATATAAGAAACGCTTACGAGCAAATCGCCCCCTTGAGGATGGTACATTCTGAAGCTGAGATCAAAATTCTTCGGAAAGCAGCTTTGACCACCATTGCGGGTATGACAGCATCTGTAGCTACCATCAAGCCCGGTGTGGATGAACGGAGTCTGGAGGCAGAGATGGAGGCGGAATTTAAGCGCCGAGGGTCGCAAAGGCTGGCCTTCAGTTCAATCATTAAGTCGGGACCAAATTCACTCTGGCCCTGGCGCATCCTGGCGTCACACTATGACAGGAGAAACAGAAAAATGGAGAGTGGTGATCTCGTCATTTTTGACGTCGGTTGCGAATACGATTATTACAGCAGTGATGTCGGCAGGACGTTTCCTGTATCCGGAAAATTTACAGCCGAACAGCGTAGCATTCTTGAAATGGAAGTGAGCGTATCTGATGCCATAATAGCTGCCATCAAACCAGGAATGACTTTTGCCGACCTTAAGAAAGTGGCTTTCGCAGCCATTCCTGACAATGAAGAACAGTATATGCAGGTTGGTCTCTTTCATGGCCACCACATTGGATTAGATACCGGAGACCCCAATCTTTCGGATGTGCCTTTAGAACCAGGAATGATTTTTACGGTGGAGCCCTGGTATTATAATCATGACAAAGAGATTAGCGTGTTTACTGAAGATGAGGTCCTGGTTACAGAAAATGGCGTGGAAGTTTTAACGAAGAGCCTGCCTCGATATCCTGATGATCTAGAGAAAATGGTTACCGGAAGGTAATTCAGTTGCCAATTCAAGGGTGAAATATCAACAATTGATGAAGGTCTTAAAGTAAGAGGCTACTTGTACTACTTCTTTAGAACTCAAATCCGGTACAGGTATG
This sequence comes from Cytophagales bacterium, assembly GCA_029262955.1. Classification (GTDB taxonomy): domain Bacteria; phylum Bacteroidota; class Bacteroidia; order Cytophagales; family Cyclobacteriaceae; genus JAJCYL01. The sequence continues at coordinate 4,512 of JAJCYL010000334.1, forward strand.
AACAAACATAAACAACTGATGTATTCGGCAATCTGGTCGTTGTTTCCTGAATTTCGTTTTCATCATTGACAATTAAGAAAATTGTCGATTATCATTGCGTTATAATTCAAGGTCATGAAAAAGGCATTGTCCATTATTGTACTATCTCTTTTTATTTTAAATATAGGCTCATTGTCCTCTCAGGATGAGTTAACTGCCAGTATGAAACGTGGTGAAGAACTGTATCTAGGTTATTGCATTACCTGCCACATGAGTGAAGGCGAGGGCATTGAAGGTGTCTTCCCTCCCCTTGCAAAGTCAGACTACCTCATGGCAGATAAAAAGCGTGCCATTCAAACTGTTAAATTTGGTACAGAGGGAGAAATTACCGTAAATGGTGTAGTCTACAACAACATTATGACTTCACTGGGGCTTGATGATCAGGAAGTAGCCGATGTTCTGAATTTCATTCGAAATAGCTGGGGAAATGAAGGTGAAATGGTGAAGGTTAAAGAGGTTGCGAAGGTGAAGTAGTAAAATTAATCAAAACAACCCCAACTGCTCACTGCTCAATTCAGGATAATCCTTTCTTTGCCCTACCTCGGGTGAATTAATCAATTCCCTTC
>JAJCYL010000335.1 GCA_029262955.1 Cytophagales bacterium
CTGGTGTTCGATAGTTTCGGTAGTTGTTTCCGGAACTCTAATAGTTAATCTACTGCCCTCAATTACCTTGACCGAGGCTTCAATTTCGGGTTTCTTTGCATTACCCTTAATCTTCAAAGTGCTACTTACATACATCTGACCAAAAAATAATTCATCCTTTGTATCACTTGATTTCGTATCTAAAAGCTGGAATTTATTGGTGGTCAGATTAAGGTCAAAATGATACGCTTCCAAATCATTAGATCCAACAAATCCGTTGATTATAGCTGTATTATTCTGAGCGTCATGTATGGTGAAGTTATCAAACCTGATCTGGTCATTTTGAAATCTCAAAGTCTGCTGGTCGATTTGAAAGTAGGAACCAAGATAGGCAGTATTGAAGGCGGTATTTTCAAAGGTTATCTGACCCTTAATGGACGGTTTTTTAATTGGTCCAACGATGTCAATATCCCCAGTGAGTTGCCCTTTTAGGTTTTGTATCTGTCCGTCTGAATGAGCCTCCAAAGATGATAAATCGAAGTTTTTAAGGTCTAATCTCAAATCAATCAGGCCCGAATCTGAGAGATAATACCCCTCACCGCTGATTGAATTCACATCTCCTTCAATCCAAAGAATAACATCATACCGACTATTAATCTCATTGTTGACTTTAAGGCCAACCGTCCCAATTGTGTTACCACCATAGGCAAACTCAGTGACTGTGATATCCGAAAGAAATGCAAAATTGGTCCAAGGCTCTGTGAGTATGACCTCTCCATCTATCACGCCACTATATGGAGTTTTTGACAAGTCAAAAAGTTGGGAAACTGCACCTAAGTTAAATTGTTTGAATACCAGGTGTATCGGCTCATTAAATTTCTCTCCTTCACTGAAAATATGGATTGATTCGTTATTCCGACTTAATTCCAGGTTTTGCACTTTATAACCATTACCGCTAAACAATAGCCGGTTGGTGGTATCAATATTCCATGTTTCGTAACCCAAAATCAAAGAATCGGATTTAATATTTACCACAAGTGTTGAATCTACATAGCGGAAATCAGAAGTTACTTGGAAAGGCTTCAGCTTTTGATCATCAATCAAACTGACAGTGGTGGTCAGTAGATCACTCTCAATCTTCCCTAGTAAAGCAATAGCGTGAGAATTAAAGTCTCCCACGATCAGTTGATTAAGGTAAGCTGAAAAATCCAAGTCGGTTGAATCAGCCGCAACATTGACACTTAAGGAATCTATTTCCAGGTCCTGATATATAACTCTGGGAATATCTATATCAAGGTTCAGTTGTCGCTTCTCTCCATCAAAATCGCCTGTTAAGCTATTCATCTTAAGTTCCTTCAAGTCGGGAACTAGCAGATTCTTTAAAATGTCAGTATCCAAATGTGAAATAGAGAAATCAAATCTATAACCCGCTGTGTCTCCGGTTAAAGAATGGTTCGAAATTAGACTGGGTAAAATCTCAGTTCTTATAACTTTTTCGAAAATTGGAAGGGCAAAATTAGCATCAAAATGAGCCCTGGTAAACGGAGCATTGATATCGAGATATGTGGATGACTTACCCAAACTGACCTGCACTTGAAAAGGACTCAGTTGGTATACTATTCCCTTTTTGGAGACATTAAAATTTTCTGACTTTGTTGTAACCTTGAGACTATCCAGATCAGATCCTGAGATTTCAAATGAAATCGTACCTTCTGGCTGTATGTCCTCCAAAAACCAACCCAAATTCTGAAACTGGGTTTTCCTGATATCGAAGCCCAACTTCGTACGAAGCAACGATCCATTCAGATCAAAACTCCCGGCAAGAACGAAAAGCAGGTTTGGGTCATCTACCTTGAGAACAAATTCACCTGACTTATTTTCGTAGTCACCACACAGGGATATATCATGATAACAGTAATTGAACAGCTCCACTTGAGATACAAGGCCCTCCCCTCGCACACTTAATGTTTCAGGATTGTCATATGTTCCATTCAAAGATAATTCCAAGTCAATTGTTCCCAGATCCGGTTCGTCTATAATATGCCCTATATCTAGTCCTTTAGCGATAGCAGTGATATCAAAGAACTCCCCAAGGTTGACCAGGTGTAACCCTGCTATTATCTCTCCTTCACTCGATTTCAAACTAGTTTCTGCCTCTAGGTCAGAAATATTGCCTTTAAATTCCGCTAGTAATCTCAGGTTATCAGGTACTCGGAAACCCGCCACAACATCAGGATAGTAATTGATGGCCCGCCTGATAAAAGCGTCGGAGATGTCTGTTTTTAAATCGAATTGGATAGAATCAGGATTAAGCAGGTTTTCGACAGTACCTGATAATTCGACAACTGGCATTTCTTCCTGTTGTAGATTGAGATGAGAAATTGAAAGATCTCCAAAGGTGCCGATAAGGTTTCCCTGAAAAGTGAGATCCTCAAAAATTTGAAGTGGAAAATTGACACTGTCAATCAAAGGGAAGAAATATCTCAAGTCCTGACTGCCAACTTCAACCTGCTTTAATGAGCCTTCTATAGAGGTTTTGTCAGAAAACTCCATAAACTCTTCAGCGGAAGGGAAAGAAAGATTTAAATCGCTATGCAGGATTGAATGGTCGGTGATTAAACGCCACTCTCTGATCTGTATGGACTCCTCACCCACAGCTATAGACCCACTGAGTTCCCTTAAATGAAATTTGTCACTCTCACTTCCTCGTGCTGCGCTTATTTTACCCCTAATGGACTCATTATCAAAGTAGAAAGAATCTACTTGCGTTGTGAAATTTGTGATATTCACATGGCCAGGGTTAAAACCGCCTACTGTCTTAGGATGATTCTCCTGTTCATATGTTGCGTCAATCTTATCCAGCGATATATTGTCACAGTAGATCTTCCAATCTAGCTGTGTTGAATCCTTTTGGGTTCGATGGTTATCCGGGACTGGCTCTTTTGCAAAATTTTTGTATCGAATATTTGCCGAGGATAATCCAACCTTTTCCAGATACACCAAAGATTCATCAAAATCAATTGATTTCAATGAAACTACATTGTGGTCAACCTTTAAGAAAAGAGTTTCCCGAGGTGACGTCAATTGGGCAGTTGCACCTTGTATATCCAATTCAGAGGATTGAAAAATCTGTTTTGAGAGATCATAACCTGTGGTGGTTAATTCTAATCTTCTAATCTGACTAAGCAAGATGGTGCTGTCCGAAAAGTCTTCAACCTGAAGCCTGGTTTTATTAAGTATAAGTTGATCCAATCCAAGCCTCCATTCCGCTGATGATGTACCACGCTCATTTGTATCCTGATCATCTCGGAAGGCCTCCAGGATGAAGCTATAATTATAAAGTGAGTCTCCTTGCAGTCTTTTAGCTTTAACATCCAAACCATTGATTTCTAAATAATTAATATCAATTTGATAACGGTAAAGCGCCAACAAATCGATATCCACATCCAGGTTTTCAAAGTAAATGAGGGTATCCTGATGTTGATCTTCCAGGTAAAACCGATTTAGAGCTATTGTTTTGGGGAAGGATAATTGGATTTGTCCGATACGGACATTCGTCTCAAGTTTTTGGCTCAGGTAATTCTCGGCATAATCAATTAGGTATCTCTGAATGTATGGCAGCTGGATTGCAATATAAAAGACCATAAATAAGATCAACAGACTTCCCAAAAACCACATGGTAGTCTTCAACAAGAGACTGAGAAACTTTTTAAATACGCTATTTGATTTTCTCACACCCTCCTAAATGATATTTTGCTTAATTAAAGTCGCCATGGGGGGATGTTAAATAGTTTGGGCAGTAAATTTTGGGCTGTAAATTATTTTGGCATGACGCTCTTCCATTCGCAAAAACACAAATATCATATTAAAAGGTGTGACTTTGTGATATCTGATAGTCTCAATTTGTAAGTTTGCCGTTGTTTTTTAGAAAGTGCCTATCGTGAGTATTGGAGCTTTTGAATAGTAGCGCCAAGATCTAATTCCTTAAATGTGACTTTATATGAAATTCCTGTCCAAAGGTCAAAACTGATATATGACATCACTAATAAAAATATTTCTTTGTTTAAGCACTGTAATGTTGCTTGGTCACTTGGGTTATGGTCAATATAACGAAACCATACGCTCGGCCAGACCCGGTCAGGCCGTGGGGCCGTTTACCACCGGTCAGCATGTCTTTCAGGTGCAAACCGGGCTATCTTATGGTGATTTTGAAAATAACGATATAGACCTCTCGGGAGATAATCTGGAATATACCGCCTCCTTAAGGTATGGTTTGCTAGAGGACTTTGAGATTCGATCGGCCTTTAAGATCCGTTCGGATGAAATCCGGCAGTCTGAAAGCACTTCTACCAAATTTGGCGGGTTCAATTTTTGGAATGTTGGCATACGCTATAATGTTGTTGATGGCAAGGGAGTGAAACCATCCTTTGGAATCCAAACCGATGTTAAATTAACATGGGTGGATGAAGACTACGATGCTCAGGAAATAGCTCCACGGATAATGTTGATCCATGGCCAAAAATTAACCGATAAATTGGGATTAACAACGAATTGGGCCGTCTCCTGGAATGGCAACAATAATACACCAAAGGGCAATTACGTCATTAACTTTTCATTCCCAATAGCAGGTAAACTTGGTGGCTTCGTTGAAAATTACGGCGAAGTAGTCAGCGATGATTTTGACACCCGTTGGGATACCGGACTGGCTTACAGAGTAACTAATGACCTACAATTAGACCTTTCTGGAGGTGCCGGTAAAAACGACGGTTTAACCGATTGGTTTATAGATGGTGGTATTTCCTGGAGGGTGAAGTTAAAATAATCGAACTACGATTGACAAACTCGCTTAATTATGAAACTATTTAGAATTTTCCTCATACTCTCATTCACTCTTATAATTGTTATTTTCTCCATTCAAAATTCAGAAGTAGTAGAAGTGAAATTTTTGGTTTGGTCTGGGGAAACTTCCCGGGCATTGCTTATGGTTTCATGTGCAGCCATTGGCTCAATATCTACAATATTAGCACTGGTACCATTGCTTATTGGTAAGAGAAAAAGCAAACAAGTAGAAGAGACCAAAGACTAAGAAATTACTAACTTTCCAGTATCTCATTAAAACATCAATACTCAAATGACTACAAGTGCTCAAGATTTACAGGCTAAGCTGAAAAGTAGCCTTGAACAGCATTATGTAGCTCCGATAGTGCAACAGCTTGAAAGTGAAACCTCGAAAATGCATGAAATCATTAGCGTGGTTGATTCAATCCCAAAATTAACTTCTAAAAAACAAACAGACCACAATCTTCTGGCAGACTACAAAGCCCAGTTACATGCATTAATAGATGATTCCTGGAATAGTCCTTCAGAAAAAAACTTCTCAGAGACTTACGTCGCATTAAATGATTCTCTCTTAGAAATTCTTGAAACTATAGAGACAACAAAGACTAAAGAGCAAGGCAGAAATCGCTTCTATATCACTCCTGAGGACCACTTTAGTGCTAAAATTCTAAAATCGGGTAAGAGATTGTTTTTTCACTTTAGCCGAGTCCCTACCAGATTACTGAATTTAGTCCGTAAGGAGAAACTACCTGTCACTTACTGGAATCACACAATTCCTCTAAGAAATCTGGCTAAAAGAC
>JAJCYL010000336.1 GCA_029262955.1 Cytophagales bacterium
ATGCCGTCTGGAGTAACCTTGCTAATCTTGTTTCCGGTAATATTAGATTGGAAAAGGTTGCCTTCCGAATCGAATGCATTGCCACTGGCTCCTGCAAACCCTTCTGCAAAGAGTGATTGCTGACCGTCAGGGGTCATCCTGGTAACAGATGTGCCATTGGCTGTGGCTAACTGATCTCCAAAATTTGCTATGTATATGTTTCCGATAGCATCCACTGCAACTCCGCCGCTGCCATCTAATGATTCTCCCAATGTGGTTACAGTAAAATTATTGGAAGGTTTATCACTACCACCACAGCTAATTAAAATAATTCCTATAAGTGCCAAAAGTATCGATCTCATATCTATTGATTTTGAGACCAATGTAGATGGGCATTTCAGATAAAGAGTAAAAGATTATAGAAGTTAACTCGTAATTTTTTGGGGTTGTAACTTCTTACTACCAACTCTGAACTCAGCAGGTAGGCTACCGGTGAATTTCTTAAAGTTCTTATAGAAAGTAACTTTATTTCCAAACCCTGAATCAAAGGCGACCTCAAACATCTTGTATGTTGACTTTGTATGGTCTGATAGAATTCTTTTTGCTTCGTCTACTCGGTATTTATTGATAAAGTCCATGAAGTTTTGTCCATAGTTTTCATTTATGGCGCGAGATAGATCATGTGATGTGGTACCTATTTGTTGGGCTACGTCTACGAGCTTTATGCTTTGATTAAGATAAACTTTGTCAGCAACCATCATCTTAACCAGTTGCTCATACAACATTATAGAGGCTGATCTGGACAGTTTGGAATGGAAGTATCTGGGTTTCAGTTTCTGTGGTGAATTGAATAGGGTGTCTGACTGAGAGTATCCCGAGTAACCAACCAGGTAGATAATGAATGATAAGAAGAAGAAAAAGGCATGGCGTACAATATCAGTTTCGATTATAAATAGTGTAATGGTGCCTATTGAAAAAAGGAGGGTTAATGTAGCATAGAGATACCTTATTTTTCGAAGCCATATCACCTGGTTAACATGTTTATTATCAATATCCCATTTGATCTTAGTAAAGAGCAAGTAATTGTAAAAAGCTAGAATTAAGATATGTACTCCCGAAACTGAACGTACAACGATTGGTGAGTAGAAGGAAGCAAATGCCTCATCACTCAATTGGTGGAATATCCCACTGGAATTATTGGGTAACCAATATAGAAATTGAAGAGCAAATGGAATCAGGTGGAGGTAGTAATGTCTACCAATCTCTCCAGTTGTCAGCCGCTTGAGGTAGAAATAAAACATTACCGGGATTAAGGGGACAATACTATAACCATTAATGATAAGTATTGGGATAAAACGTCGGTATCCGGTGTCGTAGAGAAAGAAGGTAAAAGTGTAATAGGTTATGAGTAGCACCACCCCAGATAAGAGTCGATTGGCGGTTTGATCTCCTTTTTTTAAAGAGAACAGCATGATAGACAGGAATAATCCCTGGCCCAGGACGAACAAGAGGAATATTTGTATCAGGTTGAGAGGTGCCACTAGAATAATCTTATCAAAAAATGAAACAAGAAACTGGTGATTTACCCATCCTTTTCTCCCTTTACATCAATTCATGTTCTATTTACATCAAACCTGATTGAATAGGGATAATACCTTTTAATGAACTCGCATGGATCCGTATCTTTATCTGAGATTAATATTATGCTTATGAATCGCAAGCTCTTTTTAACAAACCTTTGTCTGGGAACAGGGGGGCTAATTGTTGCCCCTAATAAAATTTATGGTCAGGAAGACAAGCCTGCAGCCTACCAAAAAGATGTGGTAAAAGAATTTGTGGGAGCTGGTCACAGTAAACTTGATCGCGTAAAGGAGCTTGTAACAGAATTTCCCAACCTCATCTACAGTTCGTGGGATTGGGGTGGGGGTGATTTCGAAACGGCCATAGGAGCAGGGGGTCATGTTGGATTCAAAGACATGGTCAATTACCTGATAGATCTGGGTGCCCGACCTACATTGCATGTGTTGACTATGCTTGGTAAAACCGAATTAGTTAAACCGATTCTGGAAGCCTATCCGAGTTTGCTCGATAGCCTGGGTCCACATGGATTTACATTTCTCCATCACGCCGAAAAAGGCGGTGAGGTAGCTTCTGAGCTGCTCAGTTATTTTAAGGAAAAGGGTCAAACAGCTAAAAAGGTCAGTCTAATCCGACAATAACCCAAACAGTCTCAATGGATCAGTTAAGAGTTAGAAGAATCTTATCACAAATAAGAACGATTCTCTTAACAAAACCCCTTAATTCAGCGAATTCGGTATTTTTAGATGAGTGATGACTTATTTAGGGCGTTTTGTTATCTTCATACATGAAGAAGTATAAACTATAGACCTATGAATAGATTACTGAAGCTATTTGCAAAATTGACACTGTCAATGATGCTCGGAATGATCCTGCTGTCCTCATGTGAACTACAGCCGGATGACGAAATTTTAGATGATATTACGGCCGAAATTAATGATAAAACTACGGATGAAACGAATACGAAAAAGAAATGATTTCACTGGATTTTCTTGTTCAATTGTCGTTGTCAAAACATTCAAAATTATGAGATTTTCAATCAAGCAAATAAATATCGTGTGTCTAATCATTGCAGCGGGTATACTGCTCTCATGTGAACCAACCCCTGAAAATGAGATTGTTTCAAGTGAGTTGGATTTGTCATTCCAAAGTGAACTTACAGCAATTAATGATTTAAAGTGGGACGATCCAAAGACCGCCATAGAAAAGGCTGACCAATTAATTGAAAGGGCTGAAGCGGTAGATGGTAAATATGTTTCCGGTAAAGCAAAATACTATAAGGCATTCATTTATGATGACATAAACAGAGATGTCTCACAGGCATATTATTACTATAATGAAGCTCTCAAAGACCTACAACATACTGATAGCTCATCAGCTAAAATGAGTGTGCTAAACAATTTAGGACTCCTCTATCAGTTTTATGGTCAATTTGATGCTGCTTTCAACAGTTTTGAAAAAGCACTGGAGTTGGCACCTGATCTATCGATTGAAGACCTGTCGGATGTTTATTATAATTATGGGGTGGCATTGAAATTAAGAGGTGACAATGACTCATTTTATGCAGCGGAAGAGGCATTTACCAAATCACTTGAGCTGGCCAGAGAAATAGATTACCATGGTCAGATCGCAGATGTCAATAATATCATTGGTCTCATGTATAAGGACATAAAGGACTATGATATGGCCAGAATTGCCTACAAGAATAATATACGAAGCTATCGCAATGATGACGATATGCGAGACTATGTTGGCAGAGCTTACCATGGTATCGGTGTTACTTATATGGACGAGGAGAACCTGGAAGAGGCTGTCCGTGCGTTTGAGCAAGCGCTTGTACATAAAACTATTAGCTCATCAATATTCGTCACAAAGTATGATCTAGGTACTGTTTTGATGAGAAGTGGCCACCAAAAAGAAGCGATTGAGATATGGAAAGAGGCGTTGAAAGAGAAACACGATAAAAGTAATTTCGAACACGTACAGGTCTATGCCAACCTCTCAAAAGTACTGGCAGAAAATGGCCAGTACCAGGAAGCTCTCGACTATTCACTGGCTTTCAATGAAAGCGTAAATCAAATAGTAAAAGAAGAGAAAACTTACAGTGCTAAGAATGATAAAGTTCTATTTGAAGATGTCATTAAGGATTACGATGAGTTCAATACCCCACAACCATTCTATGCTAATATAAAGATCATGTTAGGGTTATTTCTACTGCTGATACCAATTATATACTTATTGACAGCACTTTACTATCGTTCGAAGCTTTCAAAGAAGGTATCTCAAACAGTATCTCAAATTCAAAACGAATTCCAGCATATTAAAGTCGACTAGCACGATCATTGCTTATTATATCAGCTAAATGATCTTGCATCACATAAAATTCTTCAAGCTTTTTGTTATAGGCCAAGAATATTGCTCTCAGGTCAGCAAAAAGCTTTTTGCGGTCAATTTCATTTAAATCATCATTCTCCAACCTCTCGAGCTTATCCCCAAAAAAAGTGGCCATTCTATCTAAGTCACCTCTCTTGATCTCTATTTCATTTGATGACTGACTGGCAAGGTCTTCCAGTTTTGCTTCAGTGTTGTGTTCTATCTTAAACTGCTCGAAATTCTCTTCCGTGAGTTCTTTGGTTATAAATAGATGCAGGTTAATCTTGAACTGCTCAGCAATTGACCTCAGTACTTCCGGCTTAGGGATAACGCCGTTCTCGTACTTATTTATGTTATGACTCGGGACCTGGATAATCTTACCAAACTCGCTTTGACTCTTGATATTTTCAAGCTTTCTAAGTGCCTTGATATTATGATTTATCAGGTCCATGAATAATATTAATACTTTTACGAATAATATTCTTCATTTATTTTAAGAAAAATATTCTATATCTCTGATTATTAAGCAGATATGGATTTATGAATTTATTCAAGATCTCCACTTTTGAAGTATTACTTGAAGTGCCTAACTTCTATATAGAGTTTTTATTCAACCAGGAACTCTAATAAGTAAAGTTTAATACAACCAGCTATGTTATGTTTTATTCATTTATTAAAAAGTACCGTGGATTAATAGGCAACGTCCTGATACCCTTCATCGGAGCAATTGCATTCAAATTCTTTGATACAGATAGCCCCAAGTCATTCACATCCATATTTAAACTAGTGAAAGGGATTATAATTGAGGAATTCCATCAGGAAGTCTTTCAAGTCCTATTGGAATGGATTTGGTAGAATATCAACC
>JAJCYL010000337.1 GCA_029262955.1 Cytophagales bacterium
CCTTGTCTAAGCCCAATGAAAGAGGGCTACTGGAAATAGGACTGGTGAACGGTTCCATTGAAGTAAAAGGATATGACGGCAAGGAAGTCATAATAAAAGCAGTGGCTCGTGAAAACTCTGAGGAGGATGAAGATCATGAAGACAGACATAATCATAAGGATAGGGAGGATGACGCAACAGATAGACGAGGTCTGAAACGTATTCCATCAAATGCGATGGAAATAGAAGTAACGGAACGAAATAATAAAGTTTCAGTAGAGAGTAACTCCTGGAACCAGGGCATCGACTTCAAGATCCAGGTACCAAAGAATTTCGATCTTGAACTGAGTACCGTAAATGGTGGTGATATACTGGTTGAAAATGTCAATGGTTCATTAGAATTGAACAATGTCAATGGTGAAGTTACTGCCAAAAAAATTTCAGGCTCAGCCATCATTGATACGGTCAATGGAAAGATTGAGGCTTCATTTGTGTCAGTCAGTGGGGATTCGCCTATGGCCTTTACCACATTGAACGGTAATGTTGACATCTCATTTCCTTCGTCTGTGAAGGCCACATTCAAGATGAAATCAGACAGAGGGGAAATCTATAGTGATTTTGACATGAGTGTAGATCAATCGGGACCAAAGGTTGACCGATCAAGTAAAGGAGGCTTTAAAGTTACTATTGAGAATTGGGTTTACGGTAAGGTAAATGGAGGTGGACCCGAATTCATGTTCAACAACATGAATGGGAATATTTATCTCCGGAAGAGTAAATAAAAAAGAATTTATTTGATCAGAATATCTCACCAAGGATTCTGAAAATCCTCCCATCTGAATTGTCAGATTGTCAACAAGTCAAGTTTGTAGATCTCCAGGACTCACCTGATCTTGAAATTTTTCACTATGCCCGAACCAATGATTTCGCAGTGGTAATATTTGATTCTGACTTTGTTGACCTCAATGCCCTTTATGGAACCCCTCCAAAAACATCAGTTGTTTCTGAACAACACTAAAAATTAAACTTGCAATTCGTAGCTCTTAACTCCAACCCTGCCTTGCAGGCTCAATGTGACAATCATTTCACTTAAGATGATTTGAGAATGTTAGCTTAGCTACAGTCCAGATCGTCAAGGGTTTCCTGTGCTATTTCAGATGTGAGTCTTATTTCTCCAAATACAGCACTGGTTGATGTCACATCGCAACCATTATCGATATATTTTTGAAGCTCCTCAGCATAATTGCTGCATTTACTATCATCGTTTAGAAAATCCTCTAACGCAAAAAACACTTCTTTAAATTGATCCGTGCATGATAGTTCCTCTGGCTCTTTATCATCATCTCCTCCACAAGAGGAGAGCACAAGAAAAGAAAAGAGGAAGGTGATACTTATAATTACTTTCATCATTTATTTATTAATCGGCGTTTTGAAGGGCCATCTGTACAAAATTAAAACCTCAGCCTCAATCCCAATAAGAAATTTCTACCAGCCTGAGGATAATAGTAATTCTCTCGAACGGCATTACTACCTCCAAAGTAACCAAATGTATAGCCGTTTGATTCATATTGATGGCTGAGTATATTGTTAACCAGCAACTTAATCTCAATCTCCTTTATTAACTGCGAGCTAAAATTAAATCCTACCTGAATATCATTGACGAAGTATGCATCAATGCTTCGATTGTCGTTTGATGTGTTATCCAGAAATTGCTTTCCAACATATTTTGTAATGAGGGAGAAGCTCAAAAAGTTGCTCGGTGAAAATGTCCAATTAGAAGTAGCGATAGTATTCGGTGAAAACGAGATGTCTGTATCCCTGAAATCATTCTCCAGAATATTGAACTCGTCAAAGGCTTCTCCATAATCATATAATACCTCAGTGAAGTTTTCAATCTTATTTTGACTCAGGGTGACATTACCACTCCAATTGATTGCCTCTGTCAATTGGACACCACCAGAGAGTTCAATGCCAGTCCTATGGCTCTTAGGAGCGTTGGTTCTAATGTTTGAACCAACATCGTTGAGCTCACCTGTAAGCACCAATTGATTCTTGTAATTCATGTGATAGACATTCACATTAAAAACCATATCCGAAGTTGAAACTTTATAGCCTATTTCCAGGTCTCGCAAAGTTTCATGCTTTGGAACGACTGGAGAATCAATGAAATCATTGCGGTCCGGTTCTCTATTTCCAATGGCATAAGAAGCATATATGCTATTATTTCTGTTGAGTGAATAGGATGCGCCAATTTTAGGATTGAAAAAGGCGTAATCATCACCTATATCGATATTTTGGCGATCATTATCTACTCCCGTGGTGTGATAATTAACTGTTCGAACTTGTAGGTCACCAAATAAGTTGACCTTATCGCTTAAGTCATAGTTCAGTTTCAGGAAGCTGTTGAAATCCTTCTTCTCTCCTACATTGTCATAGTAGCGCTCGCGGATATCACTGGTTGCAGCAAATTGTGCCCAAATCACTTCTCCGAAGTGATCACCTGAATAATAGTTATAGCCACCGCCCAATGTGGCATCAACTCTGCCCTCATTAAATATTAGTCCATAGGTGAAGCCGTAAAAATCATTATCTAACCATCTTCTCCTGATGAGATCCGTTTCCATTACCGTTTCTGCGCCCACAGTCACATAGTCCAAACCATAGTCTTCCAACAAGTCCTCACCTTCCCTGAATTGCTCAAAGTATCCTCTACCATAAGTATAATGGCCAGATAAATTGAATGATAAACTGTTATTGATACGCTGGCTGAGATGCAGTTGATAATGATCCTGGGTATAGTTATCGACTTCATTATCATAAAAATACCAATTGAAAGTGCGGCCATCATTTCTAATATTATCCGCTTGTTCTGCATTCAGGCCATTATTAGCTATTACCTCTTCAATACCATCACTATCACCGTTCAAAACAGCCTCAGGAGTACCATACCAGGATTGATAGGTTACTTCTTTGCCACCAAATACCAATGCTTTCAAAGTTGTATTCTTTCCGATATAGGAACCGGAAAGAAAGTATGACTTCAAATCAGCGGTTGCTCGATCCACATAACCATCAGAGGCTATCTTGGATAACCTTCCTTCAAAAGACCATCGATTGTTTATTAACCCGGAATTAATGATGATGTTATGCTTTCTAGTCCCAAAAGAGCCAACCGAATTATTAATTTCACCAAATGCTGAGCTTGACGGCACCGAAGTTTCAAGATTTACTGATCCACCAAACGCACCTGCTCCATTGGTCGAAGTACCAACGCCTCTTTGAATTTGAATGGAATTAAGTGAAGAGGAGAAGTCTGGCAGGTTTACCCAGAAAGTCCCTTGAGATTCTGCATCATTGTAAGGAATGCCATTTATGGTAATATTTATTCTGGTAGCATCGCTCCCCCTTATTCTCATTCCTGTATAGCCAACTCCTGTACCAGCATCAGAGGTGGTAACCAGCGATGGTGTGAGTCGCAATAAAAAGGGTATATCCTGCCCAAGGTTTCGTTCCTCAATCTCCTCTTTTTCCAGATTGGTATAGGCAACTGGGGATTTATCTCCAGCACGTGTGGTGGAAATGACAATTTCGCTTAAGCTAACTGTCCTAACTGAGTCTATGGGTAAGTTAGTTTGGGCCCATAGCAATATTGAATTCAGCAGTATTGCCAAAATCGATAGCATTGCATGTTTCATTTGTATTAATAAATTTGGTTAAACATTGACGAAACCAAGGGGTGGTTTTGTCATTTAGTTTACCATACCTCCCTGCGCCGGCATTATCCGGATCAGGTTCAATGGGTATAATCTCAGCCCTTGTTTAACTCTTCTGATAAAATCAGATGAGCAAGGCACCCCCCTATTACTTTCAAAGTTAGTGCTGTTTATTCAATTCCCAATGGCTTAGTTGATTCGATCGCCTGGTTCAACCTATCCTTACCTCCTATTACCTCAAATGGCTTGCCAGCGGTAACCAAATCATCATAATACATGGCAAAAAGTCTATCCCGATCGTGGGGATTTTCCCTTAATACGTCCGCCTCCCAAGGAAGATCCGGCCTTAGCAATAATTGCAGATCATATGACCTCTTTTCCATCTGATCAAGAATTTGCTCATCACATCGATTGTATTTGTATAAACCCCATATTTTAATGACCAATAGGTTGGTATCACAAATAATCATTTCCGAATTGAGGCGCAATGCCTCATTTTCCAATTGGATTTGACCATCTGCAATGTCCTTTAAATCCTTTTCCACATAAGTACCCCCAGTTTTTTCGAGATAAGGCCTGGCAAATTCGGGTACAAGAGGTGCATTAAAGCGTTTTGCCAACTGACTGGCTAAAGTCGATTTTCCACTAGATTCTGGACCAACAATGGCAATTTTGAGAGTCAATTGGGCTAATCCTTAAATTAAGTTAGTTGGGAACAGGCTTTTAAATTAGATTTAATGTTACAAACTGTCGATCAAGTTGCAATAAATAATTGGCATAATTGTGGCTTATGAACTCAATATATAAGTTGAGATGAAGGTTATTAGATTGATATTCATGACAATCGCATGGTTAGGCATTGTCCAATTTTCATTGGCACAAGATGTACTAGTTGATGTGAGTGCCGCCCTGAAAGCAGGCAGTGCCAAGGAATTAGTGAAATTTTGTAATGATGTGGTCGAATTGAAAATTGATGGGCAGAGTTCAAATTACAGTCGCACCCAGGCAGAATTTATTTTAAAAGACTTCTTCAAAAAGAACGAAGCCTCCGGTTTCGAATACGTATTTGAAGGCAATTCCCGTGAAGGTCTCAAATATGCAATAGGAACTTATTCCCACAAAGGAGGTTCATACCGTGTCTATATCCTGTTCAAAAAGGCAGGGGATGCGTTAATGATAGACACACTCGATTTTACTAAAGAATAGACCCTACTTTTAGCAAATGAATCTACCCTACCTCACAGACGAGGCAATTCAGCAATTCATTGAGTCAGCATTAAAGGAGGACATCGGTGATGGAGATCATTCTTCGCTGGGTGCTATTCCGGAAAATGCGCAGAGTTCTGCCCTTTTGAAGATTAAGGGAGATGGAATCCTGGCTGGTGTCGAGTTGGCCAATAAGATCTTCCTTGCGGTTGACCCAGATCTTAAAGTGACTAACCATTTGAAAGATGGGGATAGCGTGAAGTTTGGTGACATTGGACTGATAGTTCAGGGGAAAGCAATTTCCATTCTCTCATCAGAGCGATTGGTACTGAATTGTATGCAAAGGATGAGCGGCATTGCTACTAAAACGAGAAACCTGGTGAATATGATCAGCCATACCAAAGCCAGGTTACTAGACACCCGTAAGACCACCCCGAATGCCCGAATCATTGAAAAATGGGCAGTTGCCATTGGTGGAGGTCAAAATCATCGGTTTGGTTTGTATGATATGGTGATGCTGAAAGATAATCACAATGACTTTGCCGGCGGAATAACTGCTTCAATAAATTCCACCAGGGAATACCTGGCCAAAAACAACCTTTCATTGAAAATTGAGGTGGAGACACGGACCCTCGAAGAGGTGAAGGAAGTAATGGCTGTTGGTGGTGTAAATGTGATTATGCTGGATAATTTCGAATTGGATAAATTAAGAGAAGCAGTCGAATTGATCGGCGAGAACTATGAAACTGAGGCTTCGGGTGGTATTACTGAGGATACCATCAAGGATATAGCGGAAACAGGGGTTAACTACATTTCTGTAGGCGCTCTCACGCACTCCTATACCAGCCTGGACATCAGTTTGAAAGCTGGATAATTCAACCCCGGTTTAGGATTGATTAACACCAACTGAAACACAGTGGCTACAGTGATGGCCGAAATGATCTGCTAGCCGCTCCACTGTGTTTGTCACCTAATTGTTAGGCATCGTGTTACATTCTATAGATTGAGCATCCTAGAGCTGTGATGCACAGTTAAAATGTTAATACTCTCGTACAACTCGTATATTATTCTATAATTACCCTCGATTAGTTCTCGAACATTATCATCATTTAGTTCTGGGACGGCTCGCCAGCTTTGGGGTAATCCTTTAAGATTTCTACTTTGTGATAAAGTTTCTTGACAGTAAGTTCGGCGTATCTTGGAGAATCCTTGGATATGAATTCAGCGATTTCGTTCAAGTCCGCGAGTGCATATTTGGACCAACTTATTTCAGCCATTTACCAAGTTCCACTTTGGCCTGATTATGAGTGAAGGTTCTATTATTCCCCACATCCTCACGTCCTCTCTCAATTTTTTCAAGAACAATAAGTTTTTCGAATAATTCATCCAATTCGAAATCTGATGACATGTCCTTAAGCGTATCTATAGCAACTTGTTTCTTCATGAGTCAATTTATCTATAGCTAAGATACTAAGAATCGAAAATAGATTGTGCTAGTAGACAAATGATGCCTACGCCTATGTATGAGGCGTGTGCTCTCATTTTGTGGACAGCACTAAAATAGTGAGTCTGCCGGTGCATCCAAAGTTTGTGGAAACACTAAAGGCATGCCTTCTTTTAGTCATGTAATGCTC
>JAJCYL010000338.1 GCA_029262955.1 Cytophagales bacterium
GTGCAACGACGGTTGCACAAGACAGCGTATCGCCTTCCATAGCTGGCTTTGGTGCCATTTACGAAGTCCCTATGGCTAAAGAAAAGCCTGACCTATCAATTAATTACAAAATAGTTTTGGATCTAAAGTCAGGACCACCGAGCCCTGACCAGATCAATCCAGCTTTAAACAACATTGCCAGGATGTTTAACCTACATCATGTAGGCGGTGTGACTAAAGATAAGCTGGAAGTAGTAGGAGTGTTTCATAACCTGGCCACTCCCCTTGTAATCAGTAATGAAGCCTATAAAAAGAAATATGGAGTCGATAATCCGAATATCGAATTGATTTCAAAACTAAAAGATGAGGGAGTAAAACTTTTTGTTTGCGGGCAATCGATGATTTCACGAGGGTTTGCATTTGAAGATCTTAATCCGGATATCGAATTAAGTGTCTCCGCCTTGACCGTATTTACCACTTACCAAATGAAGGGATTTAACTTATTACAATTCTAAAAAGAGAAAGGGCTGCCCCAATGAGGTCAGTCCTTAATCAATAAATCGAATTGTGACTATTTGGAATTTTCAAAGTTTTGGATGTAGTTCTTGCACTGCATCTCCTCCCCGATAAAAATGATGTCCTGATTTCTAGTGACTATCCAGGAGTCAGTCTTTTTACTGAACTTTAGTTTTAAATGTTGATCGTTCTGTTTTGAAAATATTGAGGTGATCCATTTCATTATTTATACGTTGGTAAGTATATTATATAACGAAATAAATAATGAATAGGATTATTAGAATGATATTTATTCGATGAAGAGACCTTTTTGGTCGATCAAATAGCCAACAAACAGCTAAATAGAGGCTTTTTTGTGCGATTTTGAATTCTTTTCCGACTTTAATCTAAAAAATTCATCCAAGGCCCTGCCTCGGGGTTCCTTTAAAAATGTCATTCATTCCTGCGTCCCGATTGCTACCTCTTAGACACTTAATTGTAACCCAACAGGACAGTGATCACTACCCATTGATTCTGGATGGATAGTAGCATCTTTGATATTTGGTTTCAAAGTTTCACTAACAAGGAAGTAATCCAAACGCCACCCCACATTATTCTCTCTGGCATTGAACATGTAACTCCACCAGGTGTAGGACTCTTCTAAATCAGGGTATTTATAACGAAAACTGTCGACAAATCCGGATTTGAGAATATTTTCGAATCCATCAATTTCCTGTTGAGTATAGCCCGCGGATTTGTTGTAATTGTTTTTGGGTCTGGCGATATCAATTTCCTGATGGACAACATTCAAATCTCCACAAAGGATCACCGGTTTGAGGTTTTCAAGCTCATTTAAGTAGTTTTTGAAGTCTTCGTCCCATTTGGCTCGATAGGGAAGGCGATCCAAACCTCTGCCAGAATTTGGCACATAAGTTGTAACCAGGTAAAATGACTGAAATTCGGCAGTTATGACTCTCCCTTCCATGTCATGCGCTGGGATACCAATGTCATAGGTAACATTAAGGGGCTTTTCTTTAGATAAAATGGCCGTACCTGAATATCCTTTTCGTTCCTTGGAAGAGTTCACATAAACCTGATACTCAGGCATCAAAGAAAGCACAGTCCGGGCATCTTCCACTTGAGTCTTAGTCTCTTGAAGGCAGAGTACATCTGGATTTAATCTTTCAATAGTCTTTTTGAAATCTTTTTTCATGATGGCCTTAATGCCATTCACATTCCAGGAAGCTATAAAGAGGTCTGCCATTGATTCTAAGTTAGGAAGTTCGAAATAAAACAATTTGACTGGCCTAAAAAAGAAAAAGCTCCCTGACGACTAGGGAGCTCTTTCAATCAACGAACTATTAAGCATCTCAAATCTACTTCTTCATTGCTTATTTACAAAATAAGATTTGGGAAACTGGACAATTGATGAATTAATAGTGCTCATTAATTGATGTCCTCTTTATTTTCAAGTTTTTTGATATTTGCCTCAATGGCAGGTCCATTAAGTGTATCACCCTGGGGTATATTCTTTTGAGCTAATTTGATGTATTTCAAAGCATTTTTGTAATCGCCTACTGCAGAATAGCCTCTTGCCAGACCATAATTGCTGGGCCATGCACCATTATTCTTTTTGTGATTGATTTTAAATGCCTCTAATGCCTTATCATTCTTGCCTTGTGTAATCAAAGTACGCCCGTATCCATGAATCTGAAATGAGGTAGCGGTTGGATGATTAATCGCTTCGTCCATAGCCGCTAAAGCTTCATCAGTTCTATTGAGCTTATTTAAAACCGCCGCTTTAGCTGAAAGCGTATTCCAATTCTTTTGACCTATAAAAGGTGCAGAGATGCCACTTTCAGCCCAGGTCAAGGCTTCTTCAAGGTTTACATCGTTCGCAGCACAGTAGTTAGCCGCACTTGCATACCCTTGCCAGCCGAATCCGGTGGTATTTTGCAACTCATTTCGCATGTTATCAACATAGAGCTTTTTTGCATCCGGAATGGTGATAGTGAAAGGCACCTTAATGTCTTCCCACATCATGGCCACAGTTGCTTGCTCCGGTTGTCTGTCAGTAAATTCATAAGTCAGCCACTCATGGTAGTCACTGTCTTCTTTTGTGGCTTCGACTCTCAACGCATCATCTTTTTCCTGGTAAAAGAAACTTCCCCATGCGGTTGAGTTATTGGAAAAGACGATGGTCCAGGGACCGCTTTCCTGTGGAATCATGTGCAAACCATATTTGCCAGCCTTAATTGCCTTCCCTTGTACTTCTACATCATGTGAAAACTCGATAGTAGTGTTTTGATTTGCGCCTGCTCTCCAGGGAGATGGATTTTCCGCATTGCTTAAACCAAATCCAAGAGGACTTAATCCGTAAGGGACGAGTTGACCCCATATCTTTCCCTTGCGATCATCACCATTTGGCGCATGGACATCGGGGCTATTGTAATCAATGGTGACGGTTACCAATGATCCAATGTATTGAGTAACAATACTTTTTTGATTACCTCCGCCGGGGGGAGTGGTAACATTTTGGGCATTTGTAATGCTATAACACAGCACTACAACTGCACATGTGAGCACAGATTTTAGTAAATAGTTTTTCATTATATAAAAGGGTTTAGGTTTATCGATTATAGATCTTAAGTCCCTAATCGAATTTTATCACCCAAATGATTTGATAAACGGCCCGTTTGCAGGGAAATGTTGTGTTAAAACAGTAAGGGGGTTAGATGAGAAAGCAGACATTGCTTGCTATTTACCATAGATGAATTGCTGTACAACTTCAGTATAGCGCTCTCTATGTGTCGGGTTTTGGTATATTCTTACATGCTCGGCTCCAGCAAAACGCTCATAGGTGAGGTTTCCTTTGGTTAGAGTTTTGAGCTCAAACTCCAAAATTTCAATAGGCTGCGATTGATCTCCAGTCCCTTGTAAAATGAGTATTGGTATTTGTGTGTCGGCTAATAAGAGACTGAATTTCATCTGTTCGATAAATCCATCGTACTCATTATTCAAAAGATCCATTGTTCGATCAAGCATGAATGCTGGTAATCCTGATTTTGCACCACCAATGCGTAGAATTTTATCGACATTGGCTACCGGGCTCTCCAGGATTATCTTTTGAATATTTATCCCTGATGCATGGATAGGGGTCATTAAATCAACTCGATTAATCAAGATGGCAGTAGCCATTGCTCCCATGGAAAAAGCATAGATCACAAGTTCAGATTGGTCTTTAGTTTCAGAGAGCCAGAGCATGTTGCTCGAAATATCTTCTGCAAATTCGTATCCCATCATGGTAGGTGCTGGCTCAGACCTGCCGGAATTACGTAGATCGGGCAGCATGACATTGTATAAAGTATCTAAACCACTTGCATGGATTAGTTCTAAATACTTCATCGTTTTCAATCGGTTGGACCACCTTCCATGAACGAGTAGAATAGTCATTTCGGAAGGGCGTTTTGAGGGCACATACCAGGACGATAGCTGATTGCCATCTTGAATGGACTTAAATGTCACTTCCTCATAGTCTGCGTATCCGTAATCTGCAGGGTTTATGTTTTCATAGATGCCATAATTAACTCTCATGGTATCATTTTCTAAAACACGTTCGAAGGTATAAGGCTTATATTCTTTGACAAGGCCAAGAGCGTATTGAGGAACGAAATAATACGCCGCAATAAATAAAATAGCTACAATTGAACCGATAATTAAGGCGGTCTTTTTCAAACCTAATTATTTAAGGCGGGCTCCTGTTCCATACGGTTTGAAGCAAGTAGATAAAGTACTGCCATTCGAATGGCAACTCCATTTTCTACCTGGTTAAGTATTATTGAATGGTCACTGTCAGCTACATCACTACTAATTTCTATTCCCCTGTTTATAGGCCCGGGATGCATGATAGTTATCTGTTTATCCAGGCTATTCAGCAATTTCTTATTTATACCATAATAGAGTGAGTATTCTCTCAGGGAAGGGAAGTACTTGATTTGTTGCCGTTCCAGCTGTATTCTCAAAACATTAGCAATGTCACACCACGATAAAGCTTTGCTCACCTCTAGTTCCACTTTAACACCTAATTGTGGTAAATATTTAGGAATGAGAGTGATTGGGCCACAGACCATTACTTGAGCGCCTAATTTTTGAAGAGCTAAAATATTGGATAGTGCCACTCTGCTGTGCAGGATATCTCCAATGATTGCCACTTTCTTCCCCTTGACCCTCCCGAACTTCTCATGAATTGAGTAGGTGTCTAATAATGCCTGTGTAGGATGCTCA
>JAJCYL010000339.1 GCA_029262955.1 Cytophagales bacterium
AAAGAGCTGTGAGTAAAGTAATAATAAGATACAGAAAGTCTTATGTCTCTCTCTATTTATAAGGCTCCGGAATTTCTGTCTGACCGCCAGGAAAAGCTCTACAATCTCCACAGGGATCAGGGAAACGATGAATGAATTCTAATAATGAACGGGGTATGAATATCTCACCTGTTTGTTTGGCATAAGCTCCAAAATAGCCGATTACTCTTTCTTCCGGATTGTTTATGTTGAACATGTTACCTCCTACACTCAAAGGCGGGGGATCAAATATATCTCCGTTAATGTTAGCTAAAGTTTTTGCTTTTTCATTGAATTCGAATGCCGCTTGAGGAATGGCATATTGCTCAACCTCCACATGATACAACTTGTCGTTGGGGACGGACGTGTCTCCAAAGCGGAACCCATCATCTTTAATAAAACCTACCGGCAAGGTTATTATTTGACCATTAACCTGCCTGTCACTAAAAGCCAGTTCGTTCCTTAGAAGATTCTTTTCAAGAATGAAACATCGCATAGCTCCCCCATCGGTATCGTAAAGACAACATCTTATTTCATCCGACAAATCTGGAGTATAGAGCATATAGATACCATTCAGCCTCCAGAAATAAAAATTTTCCTCTTCAATCGGATCGTGCCAGGAAGCAAATACTTCAACTCCTGAATTCGGAATTATCTTATCCAGACCAGGCAATTCCTTATATTTAACAACAAGCGAATCAATAGGTGGAGTAGGAAGCATAGTTTGAGGACTAGATCGGTTTTTCAGGCCTTCTTTTGTCACAATCTCTAGTGAATAGGTGCTCCCTATTTCACCCTTAAAGGTTTCAAGGGTACGGTAATCTGTTGTTACAGTTACAATTTGAAAACCACAGGTTGCTCTTCTTTTTTCTTGGACTCTTACCCTTTCTAGAGGCGCTGATTCTCCAAATTGATTCATTATTTGGACATTTGCTCCTTCAATTATGGAGACGGTTCCTCCTGCCCTCACACTAGCAAATTTCGCGACCCTGGTGATTCTTATATCGTGTGGTCCAAAATCATCATCAATAAATCCCTGAACTACCAAAAAATCTTCGAAATCTGAAGGCTCAATATCGAGTGGGGAGAGACAGGTAGATTGTATTAACAGTATTGCAACAAATAGCAATACTCTTGCCTTCGAAATCAATCCGACACACCAGCATCTTGTTCCTATTTGCTGACTAATTTCAATCATTTCTAAATGGCTCGGGGGTTTCTATCTGTGCACCAGCCCTGACTCGACAATCTCCACATGGATTTAAAGATCGCTGTGTAAACTCCAGGATGTTTCTGTTAATAAATTTACCTTTCTTTTGAACTGAATAGGCTCCAAAATATCCGATAGCCGTTTCATCTGGATTATTCACATTGAAGATATTCCCCCGGACATTTAATGGCGGCGGGTCAAAGATTTCACCATTTATACTTTCAAGAGTTTTTAGTTTGTCATTGAACTCAAATGCATCTCGGGGAATCCCAAACTGCTCAACTTCCACATAATATTGTTTGTTAGGTGGAACAGGTGAAGTATTGGCAAAACGAAGACCATCGTCATCAATAATGCCTACAGACATCGTGGCCCTCTGTCCATTAAATCTCAGATCACTGAGTGCCAATTGATTTCCTTCAATGTTCCTTTCAACAATCCAACAGAGAGTCTCTCCTCCATCCCTGGGGTCATATGGACAACAACGTGTGGCATCTGAAACGTCAGGTGTGAATATCCTGTAAATACCATTCAGTCTCCAGAAGTAAAAGTTGTCTTCTTCAGATGGGTCTTGCCATGTCACAAAAACTTCCACGCCAGATGGTATAATTACGGGATCCAAACCTGGTAACCTCTTAAAGATTAAAGAAAGAGAATCAATTGGCGGAGTTGGCCTGATAGTTTGAGGTTCAGACTGATAAGTTTCTCCGTCTTTCGTAACTATCTCAAGTGTATAAGTACTACCAATCTCGCCTTTAAATGTTTCTGGAGTGCGATAATCCGTTTTAATTTCCACAAATGTTAATACTGGTACGCAAGGAGGCGGAGGTGGAGGCCTTGGTGGAATCAACTCCTTCCTTTGCATGGTAACTCTTTCAAGTGGAGTTGATTGTCCATTCTGGTCAATGATATGAACTTTGGCATCTTTTATAATTGAAACCGTACCTCCATCATCAATACTGGTAAACTTCGCCACTCTTGTAATCCTAATATCGTGTGGCCCAAAATCATCGTCAATAAACCCCTGAACTACTAAAAAATCTTCAAAATCAGAAGGCTCAACGTCTATAGGTGAAAGGCAGGTTTGCAGGGTTAACAAGACAATTAAGGATAACATACTCGAAGTTCCTTTGCTGACCGTATGTGATATAAAAAAACTCATTTGGATCGAATTTCACCCGCTATTAAAACTTCATTTCATAGCTTACAGATGGAAATGGGCTTCCTACCACCGCCAATTTGTAAGCCCCTGGAGATTGCCCTGGCAAATCCTGGAAGAATACGGAAAACGGATTCTTCCTGCCATAGAAGTTATATACCGCTAAGGTCCAATGCCCATCCCATACCTTGTGCTTACTGGGAATTCTGAATCGTAAGGAAACATCTAACCGATGATGTGCCGGACCTCTCTCGTTATTCCTTTCGTCATAAAAGCCCAGGTCAATCCGATCATATTCAAACTTGCCTTTGGGTAAGGTGAATGGCCGTCCGGAACTAAGGGTGAATATCCCAGACAGTGTGGTGTTAGCCCCTAGTTTGTAATTCGCAACTGTGGTCATATTGTGAGGGCTATCAAAATTGGAAGAAAAAAACTTGCCATCGTTAATAATGTCCTCTTCAAATTGACCTGCTACTTTTCTCAAAGTCCGTGAAAAGGTATAGCTGACCCATCCATTGAGTCTTCCCTTGGTTTTTTTTACATAGAGCTCAACTCCATAAGTCTTCCCTCGGCCAGGCGTTAAATCTGTCTCAAGATTTGGGTTTAGAAAAAGGTCAGCACCATCTTTATACTCAACCAGGTTATCCAAATCTTTATAATAACCTTCAATTGAAGTTTCGTACCGATTGTTCTGGAAATTTTTGAACAGTCCCAAAGAATATTGAGAAACAATCTGGGGTTTAATAAATGGATCACTCAACTTCCAGGTATCGGTCGGAGAGATGGTGGTGGTGTTAGTAATGAGATGTATGTATTGGTTGATCCGGCTATACCCTGCTTTAATAGAGGTGGTTCTCCCCACCTGATAATTTATTGATGCTCGTGGTTCAACACCATTGTAACCCTTGATCTTTTCCTCCCCAAATTCCTCAGTGGCAATCACGCTTCTATCACTCCGAGTCTCCAAAGGGTCGTAAGTATTAATAATTGCCGGTCCGCGGTTTCTGAAATCTGAGTACCGTACCCCATAAGAAACACCAATTTTGTCAGTTATATCAATATCATGTTGAAAATATATGCCCGACTCGATGGCATTTTCAGGCTCAATATTGTCAGGTTCAATGGCAGAATCAGAGGCAGGCACCAGGGTTCCGAGGTTGTTTTCAAGAAATTTGGTTTGGGCTCCTACTTTGACTCGTTGCCTTTCGTTGATTTCAATATTCACCCCAACATTTAATTCATTATGTAAAATATCGGCTTTTATATCAAAACCGTTGAATGGAGTTTCATCTATTAGGTGTGAGGTAAAGCGATTTTGAATAGCAGAAACCTGTAATACGACGCCGCTGGTAATGGTAGAATTTAATCGAACGACATGGGCCAGATTTTGCCATTCATTAGCAATATTATCGGCAAATTGAAACTCATCCCCACTGATATAAAACGAATATTCAATGTCATTCTTTTCATTGATAATATAGTTTGTAATAAAATTAGCATCATAAAAAGAGGCCGTACTATTGGCAATATTGGGATCTTTGGTTTGCCTAATGAGCCAATTTGGATAAGATCCTCTCGCTGCCGTCATTATAGACAACTTATCCTTAACTATCGGTCCACCTGCCGAAAATTTGGATGTTGCGATACCGAGAGAAACATCTCCCTCCCATTGCCCGAAATTTCCTTTCTTATAAGCGACATCGACCACTGAGGACGCTCTGCCGCCAAAATTTGCCGGAATCGACCCTTTATAGAGCGAAACGTCTCTAACAATACTGGAGTTAAAACCGGTGAAGAAACCAAATAAGTGAGAAGGATTGTACAGTGTGGCGCCACCCAACAGGATAAGGTTTTGATCAACTCCTCCCCCTCGTACATTGAATCCACTTGATGCTTCACCCTGGGTTGAAACGCCGGGTAACAGTATTAAACTCTTTAGTATATCTACTTCACCGGCCAGGGGTGGCAGCGTTTTTATTGATTCGACAGTCAGGACATTTTTCCCAATATCCTTGCTGCTAACATTCTGGTCAGCTTCTTCAGATTGGATCACAATTTCATCGAGCTCGGTGATATTCTCCTGAAGGGAGAAATTGATTTTGCCCGGTCCCTGAACATTGACTCTTTTTGCCTCTGTTTGGTAACCGATGGTACTTATCTGGATAATGTAAGTGCCCTGGTAGAGGCGTAGGCTATATTCACCTTCCGAGTCGGTACTACTTCCAATATTTTGTCGTTCAATAAATACGTTAGCTCCCTCCAATTTCTCCCCCGATACAACACTGGTGACTTTACCCGTAACCAGATAAGGCTCTTCTACTCCTGTCTTATAGAGCCCGATTGTAATGGGTTTTATCGGCTTTTGAGCAAATACAGGATATGCACTGGCAGCTATGAAAGCAAAAAGCACAAATTCTATGAGAAGATGTTTTTTCACGGAATTTCTGTCATGATTGGCGTAATTTTAACAAGGATAATGATATAAACCCCCTAACCCCAAATAAAGATTAATGCCATGGCTGATCAATTTCAACCTTCTCTGGGGTAGATAGATGGTTTTTCGCATCCACCAAACTTCTGCAATCGCCTCTAAGAATCGTCCTTGTTTGTAATTAGAATGTAGGTCCGATGTT
>JAJCYL010000340.1 GCA_029262955.1 Cytophagales bacterium
CAGTAATAATTGTCAGGAAATTGTTACTGCCGATGTGGAAGAAAAACCACTGATAATCAGGTCAGTCGATGACATTGAAAATATACTGTGTTTTGGGGATGCCACCGGAAAGATTAACATTTCAGTTGATGGAGGTGTGCCGCCCTATCAGTATTTATGGAGTAATGGCGAATCAACTGAAGACTTAACTGGTCTAAAGGCCGGTACCTATGAAGTGACGGTTCAGGATTCGCAAGGATGTACGGAAGTATCTACTGCAAAAGTACTTGAGCCAGATGAGTTGGTATTAAAATTTGACAATGTTCAAAACATCAGATGTTTTGGTGACAATGGTGGTGCAATAAATATTGGAGTATCCGGTGGTGTTGAGCCCTATGTTTATGAATGGAGTACTGGCAAAGGCACTCAAGATATTGCCGGCGTCTTTTCTGGAGATTACTCAGTTACAGTAACTGATGCCAATGGATGTTCCGGTAGCCTGGAGACTACAATCACACAGCCTACTAAGTTAGAAGTAACATTAATTAACTCCATTGATGTGTCCTATCACGAAGGCAGCGATGGGGCAATAGACATTGAAGCAAGTGGTGGAGTTCCACCATACAAATACAGATGGAACACAGGAAGCGAGACCCAGGATATTGGAGAATTGAGCATTGGGAATTACTCGGCCAGGGTTTCTGATGCAACTGGTTGTAGTACAGTAATAAACGTTACCATAGATCAACCACCTCTGTTATTAGTTCAAATTGATAAAGCGGTAGATATTAATTGTAATGGTGATAGCAATGGGGAAATAGCCATAAGTGTGCAAGGGGGTGCTGCTCCATATAGCTATTTATGGACTAATGGCGCAGTTAATGAAGATATTACAGGTTTGACAGCGGGAAAGTATGAAGTGACTATAACCGATGCTAATGGGTTTAAGCAATCGATTGACACTGTATTAAGAGAGCCAGTTGCTTTTGTGGCCAAAGTAAATGGAGTTACTAATATTAATTGTTTTGGTGCTGCCGAAGGTATCGTCGACATAGAAGTCACAGGAGGTGTTTTGCCCTACAAGTATCATTGGAACAATGGCATAATCACCCAGGACATAAATGACGTAACGGCAGGTAATTATTCGGTCAGAATAATCGATGCCAATCGCTGTGAGCAACAATTGGAAGTGACTATCACTGAGCCGGTGGCTCTTGTGGCAAACATTACTCAGGTCACTCACGTGGCTTGTAATGGTGACGAAACAGGAGCAATTGATATCGCTGTCTCCGGAGGGGTTGAACCATATACCTATCTATGGAGCAATGAGTCAGCGCTGGAAGACCTAAGTAGTATTCCGGTAGGCGATTACTCGGTGACTGTTACCGATGCCAATGGTTGTGATAAGATTCTGAAAACTACCATTGATGAACCTGTGAAATTATTGGTTCAGGAAGACAGAGCCACAAATATTGACTGTTTCGGAAATAACTCAGGAGACATTTCACTTATTGTTTCGGGAGGAGTAAAACCATACGCTTATGAATGGAACATTGGTTCATCGACAAAAGACCTGACCAATCTTGTTGCTGGAGATTATTCGGTCAAGATCACCGATGCCAATGGTTGTTTTGTCAACTATTCCAAAACGTTGACCCAACCACCTCAAATGCAAGCTGCGTTAGAAAACGTAATAGACAATCTTTGTTTCGCTGATAAAAAAGGAGAAATCAATATTGGAATTACTGGAGGTGTAACTCCCTATACTTATAGATGGAGTACAGGAGCAACTTCCCAGGACATCATTAACCTTAAAAGTGGTTCTTACCAGGTGGAAATTAGAGATGCCAATAGATGCCTTGATTCATTGTCGGCAACAATAAAAGAAAACCCATTGTTGGAAGCGACTGCCCAGGTTAAAAATATTAGCTGCAATGGGGAGAGCTCAGGAGAAATCGACCTGACAGTACAAGGCGGAGTTGGGCCCTATACCTATCAATGGAGCAATGAGGCAACCACTCAGGATATTGTTGGGCTTAAGACCGGTCAATATTCGGTGGTAGTAACTGATGCAGTAGGCTGCGTGAAGCAAGTTGATGCTCATGTAATAGAACCCAGTCGTTTTGTGGCTATCCTGGAGTCGGAAGTGCATGTAAAATGTTATGGACAAGAGACAGGAAGTATCAATATCAGGGCCACAGGAGGTTCTGCACCATACACATACACCTGGAGTAATGGAGCGTCTGTTGAGGACCTGAAAGACATTCCAGCCGGCGATTATTCATTAGTAGTTTCAGACAATAATGGCTGTTCAGAAACAATTCAAACGACAATTACTCAACCGACACTTGTAAGCTATGACATCAAATCGGTTACTGATTTAACATGTAGTGGTGACCTAAGCGGCGCCATTGATATATCTATTACCGGTGGAATTGGGCCTTATACCTATGACTGGAGTAACGGCGCTATATCTCAGGATTTGGTTGGTGTAGCAGCAGGTAATTATACGGTGGTTATTTCTGAAGCCAACGGATGTTCTAAAACATTGGAGGCAACAATCAGCGAACCATCATTGCTGCTAGTGAAATTAGATACAGTTGGCCATATTTTATGCCATGGAAATAATACCGGGTTTATTAATGTTGCTACAACCGGAGGAGTGCCTCCCTATCAGTACAGTTGGAGTCACGGTAGCAACAGAGAAGACGTTTCTGGTCTTGTTGCAGGTAAATATGCTGTCACAGTGACCGATTCAAAAGGGTGTACTCAAACAATTGGAATGGATGTGAAAGAGCCCGCACCTTTCGTGGCCTCATTAATTGGTGTGGAAAATATTTTATGCAATGGGGATGAGACCGGAGAGGTTAAATTGAATGTTAGGGGAGGAGTAAGGCCTTATGAATTCGCATGGGATAGTGGAGACACAACTCAAAATTTAACCGGCAAGGGTGCAGGGACTTATACGGTCAATATTACAGATGCAAATGGTTGTACCCAGGCGGTTACAGCTCAAATTACTGAGCCCGATAAACTAGTTGCTTCTTCGGTCTCCACCACTAATGTTTCCTGCTTTGGTGGTACAAATGGCTCTGTTAACATTACGGTAGTTGGAGGGGTCACACCTTATAACTATAACTGGAGCAATGGATCCAAACTGCAAGATCAAAACGATATTTCAGCCGGGTCATATTCCGTGGATATTACGGATGCCAACGGCTGCAATGGTGTGACTATTGATGTAGTCATCTCACAGCCAGATAAACTAGCCGTCAATTTAGATAACGTAGCACATATTGATACTTACGGGTTAAGTACCGGAGCCATCGATGTTTCTGTTCAGGGTGGCACAGCACCTTATGCTTATAGTTGGAGTAATGGTGCAGTGACTCAAAATATTTCGGCGATACCGGCAGGAAATTACTCACTTCGGGTTACCGACAATCAAGGCTGCGAATATGTCATTGAGACATTGGTTAAACAACCGCCTTCACTGGATATTAGAGTAGCATCTGTCCAAAATATATTATGTAGTGGCGACATTTCCGGAGCAATTACTGTTGATATTTCCGGAGGTGTTGAGCCATACATCTTTGCATGGAGCAGTGGGGATAGCACGCAGAACATATCAAACATTGGAGCTGGTGATTACTCTTTAACCGTAAGTGATGCAAATGGCCATCGAAAGACAGTTAACGCCAAGGTATCAGAACCAACACCAATCAACGTAAGCGTCGATCAAGTAACACATATTTTGTGTAATGGTCAGGAGACAGGGCAGATTGTGGTTTCTGTCACTGGTGGAGTAAGCCCCTATATCTATGCATGGAATAACGGAAGCGCTAACAAGGATTTGAATAACATCGGTGCTGGTAGCTATACTTTTAAAATTACCGATAGAAATGGTTGCCAGGACTCGGTTAGAGTGGATGTGAATGAACCTGAGCAATTAGTTGCTAGAATTGCCAATTCCAAGAATATAAGTTGCAATGGTGACTATTCAGGAGAAGTACAAATTGAAGTGTCCGGTGGAGCAACTCCATACAGCTATACATGGAGTAATGGTGCCCGAACCAGGGACATTAGTGAAATCCCATCAGGAACATACGATGTCAAGATTGTAGATGCAAATGGTTGCTTTAGAGAACTATCCACAATTATTTCTGAGCCACCCAAACTTGTAGCTGTAATTAGTGAAGTCATTGACAATCAGTGTAATGGCGATAATAATGGAGAGATTAAATTAAACGTGTCCGGGGGAGTTGGTTCGTATACTTATATATGGAGCCATGGTGCTACTTCAAACAACGCAGCTGAGCTTATTGCTGGAGATTACGCAGTAATTGTGAGAGATTCTTTGGGATGTGAGCAAAAACTCGCAGCAACCATAACCGAACCAACAAGGCTTGCAGTTTCAATTAGTAATATCATCGATGTCAACTGCAATGGAGAAAGCAACGGAAGTATTGAGGTGGACATTGAAGGGGGTTCTGCTCCTTATTCTTTTGCATGGAGTAGTGGGGATTCAACCCAAAACAATACAACACAAAACCTGACCAATATTATATCCGGGAATTATCTACTTAAGGTAATTGATGACAAAGGCTGCGAAACAAGCATCAATGCGGAAGTAAAGGAACCGCCGCTATTGGTACTCGAACTTCATACGGTTGAGGACAATCTTTGCGCTTTCGATAAAAGTGGTTTGGTTGATATTACAGTAAGTGGTGGTGTGACACCTTATACCTACGCCTGGAGTAACGGATCTAAATCTGAAGACTTATTTGATGTCGTTTCTGATAGCTATACCGTTCAGGTCAAGGACGCCAATGGTTGTATAAATAGTTTGACAGCCATAGTTAAGGAACCGGAGCTTTTAACAGTTGCTGTTGATTCTATATCCTCTTTGCAATGCAATGGAGATCAAAATGGTTTCGTCAGCTTAAAGGTATTGGGAGGTGCCGGGCCATATAATTACCTCTGGAATAATGGCGCAACCACATCTTCATTGTCTAATGTTAGGGCTGGTGAATATCGGGCAAGAGTTTCTGATCAAAACGGCTGTATAACGAACATAACAACAGTCATTGAAGAACCAACAGAATTGATTAAGACAATAGATGCAATTAGAGACATTCGTTGCAATGGTGATAGCACCGGGGCCATATTCATTACTACTCTTGAAGGAACTCCACCCTACAACTTCGAATGGAGTAATGGTAAAACAACCGAGGACAATACTGGATTGAAAGCGGGGACATATACCTTAACAATCACAGAAGCCAATGGTTGCATAAGTACTTTAGAGGCCACTATTGAGCAACCGTCTCCATTCATCAGTCAATTGGAAGGTGTCAAGGATGTGCAATGCTTTGATGATGAAACTGGTACGATAGATATCTCAGTTAGAGGCGGAGTACAACCTTATGCTTACGCCTGGAGTAATGGGATCACAACGGAAGATATCAGCGATGTTAGGGCGGATAATTATTCAGTGATGGTAACTGATGCCAATGGTTGTTTGAATACCATAAATGCCCAAATACAACAGCCGCAAGAACTTGCCCTCCAGATTGATTCAGTCAGAAATGTAAAGTGCTGTGGTGATGATAGCGGTGCAATCTTTATTTCTATCTCTGGTGGAAAAGGTCCTTATGATTATTTGTGGAGTAATGGGGCCACAACTCAGGACATACAGAATTTAATTTTGGGGCAATACACCGTAAATGTTACTGATGCCAATGGTTGTGTGATTACCACATTGGATGATGAGCAACTCAATTTGTATGAGCAGATTGTAACGCAGGGCAAGTTTACCACGCGGGATATTCGTTTTGACGTTGCTAAGGCCACTATCAAACCAGAGTCGTTTAGAACAATAAATAAGATCGCAACTCTGATGAAGGAACACCCGGATCTAACCTTTAGAATTGATGGCCATACTGACAGTGATGGTTCTGCAACTTTGAATCAGAAATTATCTGAGGATAGGGCGGAATCAATCAAACGGGCAATTAGTAAGTTTGGAATAAACGAAGGTAGGCTGTACACAAAAGGGTGGGGCGAAGCTCAACCAATAGCTTCCAACGTAACTCAAGCCGGTAAGGCGCAGAATCGAAGGGTAGAATTCATCTCGTTAACTGGTACGTTAACAGGTACAATGATTGAAAATGTCATAGAGGAAGAACAGAAATAGCGACAGAAAACCGATAGTCCCGGACAATTCCGGGATAATTCTAGTTGATAGTGGATTGGGTTGGCTCCCTCCATACCAGTATGGCTCGTATTAGTAGTAAGAGAGCAAATGGGATCAGGCTGTCATGTAAATTTTGTGGCCAGAAACCCCAAATGGCAATCAGGAAACCCAATACAATGGCTACTGCCAGGAAATAACGCTGTAGGAATTTTGGTTTCTCCTTTTTGAGCAAAAACAGAGCAACAGGAAAATGAAAGGGTATTGCCCACAGCAGGTTAAAATTGTTTGCCGAAATGTGATCGGTGAGGAACCATAGAAAAAGCAATAACCAACCCACGATTCCAGTCACATTAAAGAGTAGTAAATCTACCCAATTGGATCGTTTCCCCCTTTTAAGATCTTTGAAGGAGATAAAGCCAAAAAAGAGGAACACTACTATGAAGGCAATCTGTGGTGTGAGGGTACTCCCTTGTGGCGGCTCCGGTGTCGATTGGTAGATTACCTCTCTGGAGGCGACCAGTGGCTGTTCTGTGCCGTCCTTTTTTCGCATGGCACCAGCCAATCCCAATTCGATGTAATCCGGCAGATACATGTAATGATAACCTGTGGCTACAATGTCGATGCCAGTTCCCAGACAGATGTCAATCCCGAGATCACCCCAGGGCTGCTCAGGCAGGTAAATATCCATTAGATCGCGGAAGGTCAGCTCCTGTTTCACATAGGAGTAATCATATTTGATGTTACCCTCAAAAACGGTATCCAGCACATCCCTGATTTTGGTAGCGCAATTGTCGTAAATGTAGTTGTAGTAATAGTTACTGTTTTCAGGCTGCGCATTCCATTGGAGGAAGTCAAAAAGCCTCTGTCTTTCAATAGAATCGAGATTTAACGTTTGTTCAATTATACTCCGATTATTCCTGATATAGGCATCCCGAAATCTGTCATAAGGCTGTAGCCCAAGTTTATAGTATAGTTTACCCCTGGCGAAGTTTAGGTAAAAGTTTGGCTGGTCGAAATCGAAGACTCCATAATTGTAAATCAGCTCCCAATTGTTTACAGGATCGGAGAGTCTAATGGCACTATGGCCAAATGCGGAATAGAGTTCGGCCTGGTCTGGTCCCAGGGTCAGCACACTTAGGGTTGCATCACCTGATAAGGTCTGTGCATTATTGCTCGATATACTCAGCAGGAAGAGTAGTAATGAAACTATAAGTTGACGGCTCATTTACAAATTTTAAGCCGGTTGAACTGATTGACTGATCAGGTCGGCAATTCTATTGGCTTCCTTTTGAACTTTTAGAATGAATTCCTTTTTCTCCTCAATAGATGCCTCGAAAAGTTCAGGGGGATTAGTTAAATAGGAGTTGAGCTTCTCCAATTCAAAAAGACCTATGATGGTTTTCATTTGGTGAATGGCATGTGTGAGTCTTCGAAGATCTCGATCTTTAAAGGCTTCAGCGGCATTTTCGGGAAATGATTTCAAGTCTCGAATGCACATTTCGCCAAACTGAACGGGAAAATCGGGATTCCCATTGGCCAGCTCTATAATTTTATCCTTGATTTTTTTTACCTCCATAGTACCATTGCCTTTCTTTCATGATCAACGCTGGTAACTGGGATACAAATTAATTCAATCGAACTCATCAGTGCAATTGTTTTACACCAAAAGTTTCTTATCCCTCTAAATTTCTGACGATTAGAGCGGTTCACTCTCCGAGCTTACCACCAGAGTTTTTATAAGGATATCATGCAGTGCCTGCCCTTTTTTAGTGAACCCAATCATTATGAAACCGATATAAAAAATGGCAAGAGATAAAATTTTAAGGATGAACCTAATCAATGCATGGCCGAAAGAGATCTTACCACCATTTTCTGAGATAACTTTCAGTTTGAGGATCATTTTCCCGGGTGTTGCCTGTAAAGAGGAACTTTCAAAAAAGGCGTGATAAAGTATTGTAAGCACAAGGCAAATGATATAGAGCACCCTATCCTGACTGATTATCCAGGAGCAAGCATAAAAAATGACCAATAACACTAGTAAATCGGTATTGTAGGCCCACATTCTTGGCCAGTAGCCAGCATATTTATATTTTGCCTCTTGCATTTTTAAGACCTAAGGTGCAAGATAAAAGATTGTTAGACTTGGATTGATGTTAATTATTATGTTGCATTGAAAATGCAGCTTACAAGAGTTATCATGAGGCCACTTGCTTAGATAGGTCGACGTCTATTAATCATGGCTTTGTATCTATGATCTCCCGAAATAATAAATTAGGATTAAGTAAATATCCATGGACTACTTCTCAATAATCCATAAGTACATCCCGCCTTCGTCTCCAGTGTATCACTTTTATATCATTCACGTGACGTTGGTTACGGCCAAAGCCCTTGCTATTGCCAATCGCCTGGAGTTTTCAGAGGAGCAGAAAAGGTTTGTGGAAGAGGCAGGGATGCTACATGATATTGGAATAATCAGGGTCAATGCGCCTGATATCAATTGTAGGGGGAGTTTGGCCTATGTCATGCATATTAAGGAGGGAAAGAAGATTCTTGAAGCAGAGGGTTTGCCTGAACATGCCAGGGTTGCCGAAAATCATTTTGGAGTGGGGGGCATAACAAAAGAAGAAATTGAGAATGCTGATCTGAAGTTGCCTCCAGAAAATATTATGTGCCAAAGAATTGAGGACAAGGTGATTAGTTATGCAGATCTTTTTTACTCTAAAAACCCCAATAAAATATTTAATGAAATACCATTAGACGCTCTCAAGCTCAAATTGGACTCTTATGGCACTCGTCAGCGGCAAATCTTTGAACTTTGGCACAAAGAGTTTAGCTGAAAAGTCGTGTATGAGAGATATCGCCTGGGTAACATGTGAAGAGCGAAAAGACTTAACAACGGACGAACAGCTGGTTGTTAAGCAATTAAGAGCTATTGGATTGGATGTGATGCCAACTGTTTGGGACGATACCCGGGTAGATTGGAAAGACTATCGACTTATCATTGTTCGTTCCGTTTGGGACTATCATTTAAAAATTAACCAATTTTTGGATTGGTTGAATAAGCTTCAAATGGCAGGACTCAATGTGAGTAATCCTGTGGAGATTTTGAAGTGGAATCACCACAAATTCTATTTACAAGACTTAGAAGTAAAGGGTGTGCCGATAATTCCCAGCGTCTATATAAAAAAGGGCGGTACTTCAGCATTCTATAAGTTGATAAATAAAAAAGATTGGGAAGAAATTGTGCTGAAGCCGGCAGTTTCGGCTACTGCATTGGGGTTGATTAAGGTCATTAAATCAGGAATATCAGATCATCAGGAGGAAATAGAGAAGCTTATTAGAAATAATGACACAATTGCACAGCATTTTCAACCAACCATAACCAAGGTTGGTGAATGGTCCTTCATGTTCTTTAATAAGCGTTTTTCTCATGCCGTGCTGAAACATCCCAAGCAAGGAGATTTTAGAGTTCAAAGCGACTTTGGTGGATCAATTCAGATAGTTCAACCAGGTGACGATCTACTGAAACAAGTCGAGATAATTATAGATGCCATTAGCGAAGACCTGCTTTATTGCCGAGTTGATGGGATTGTTCTTGAGGGTCAATTCACTTTAATGGAAATTGAATTAATTGAACCGGAGCTTTTTCTACTAACTGAAAAAATCAGGCAGAATTTTGCCTCAGCTATTCAATTTCTTTGTAATTAATCATATTCTTGATTATTTCGTTACTCATTCAAAGCATCATCACATGAGATACCTTACACTTCTTGGTCTTATCCTGATTGTTTCGTCAGCCAATGCCCAGGATTTTGGAGAATTAAAGAAGCTCAATGATGCTGAGAAGAGACTGATTGAGTTTAAGGACTCCGATGAAATGTTGGGCCTTAAGATTAAGCAATTAGCTATAATCAATCAGAGTAGAAAGAAGTATAAGGCAGCTCCAGTCAAGTTAGATATTCTGGCCAGCAGAGTAGCCAATAAACAATGCAAAGAAGCGGCAGAAGGAGAGTTCAGAGGGCACTGGAACATGAGAGGTGAGAAGCCATATCATCGCTATGCGTTTGCTGGTGGCACTGATCATGTGACTGAAAATGCGGCGGCAACCTGGATTCAAGGTGGAACATTTGATGGAAAACCTGAAACTCATGCCAAGCTGATGGCCGATTTACACGGCGAGTTTATGGCTGAAAAGAAGCCTCAAGACGGTCACAAGCAGACCATTATTCAAAAAGACCATAATTATGTGGGAATTGGTGCTTTTATGACTTCAACTCACTTCAGGTATTACGAAGAATTCATCGATCGATATGCTGAAATAGGTGCGGTTCCTCAGCGTGTGAAGGTCAATCAGGAGTTTACCGTTTCCATCAAACCCAATAATGGATTGTATTTGTTTTACGGTGCTGCCTATTATGAAAAGGTCCCCAAACCGATGACCCAATCGGCAGTTAATAAGAAGAGTAGCTACCCGGACTATACGGATTCCGTTCCGGTAAAATATGCCCCTTGGGATATTGCTAAATTTAGAGATGCAAATGGTACCTATAATATTCCATGGTCATTTGATAAGAAGGGGCTTTATTATATCCAATTGTTAGTTGATAAAAAAGATCCCTCTTCACTCACATCATTCAACACAGATGGTAAAACCATAGTATCAGGTATTGTGGTTATTGTTGAGTAGTTCTATATCGATGATGTAGAAATCAGTGTTTTGGTATGAATAATGGGCTATATTGAGGCCATCTCAAACCTCAATAACCATGAAGAACCGCTCACTTGTTCGTTGCATTGTACTGACATTGACAATTGCCTTCCTTAATCCCCTGGTTGCTCAAGATACCATTAAACCCGCTCCAGATAGGGGTGCGGATGAAGGAGAAGGGCCGTTTGATCGCCTCATCATTCGGGGAGCCACGGTGATTGATGGTAGTGGAGCCCCGGCTCATGGGCCAATGGATATTGTCATCGAAAAGAATCGAATTGTCGAAGTCAGGAATGTAGGTACACCGAAAGTGCCTATCAATGATGAAGATCGGCCTCAAAGGGCCACTAAAGAAATTGATGCCAGTGGATCTTATGTAATGCCCGGTTTTGTCAATCTTCACGTACACGTTGACGGGGGCCCTAAAGCACCGGAGGCAGAATATATCTACAAACTGTACCTGGCTCACGGGATAACTACAATCAGAGGAGTACCCGCAGGAAATATTAACTGGGTTCAAAATGAGAAAAAAAGAAGTGCCCAAAACAAAATAGTGGCTCCAAGGATTTTTGCGTTCCACACCATGGGGCAGGGGGAGGATTGGAAAGGTGGATCGGTCTATACCCCCGCGAAAGCAAGAGAATGGACAAGATATGCGGCTTCCAAAGGAGCTGATGGAATTAAGTTTTTTAACCACGACCCGGAGGTATTGGGTGCTGCCATTGATGAAGCTCATAAGAATGGCATGGGAACGGTGGCTCACCTGGCCCAATTAATGGTTGGAAGGACAAATGCACTCGATGCAGCAAGATTGGGACTTGATAACCTGACTCATTTCTACGGTCTTTTTGAGGCCTTATATAAAGAGGAAGACATCCAACGATGGCCGCAAGGCTTCATTTATAATGATGAACAGCATCGTTTTGGTCATGTTGCGAACCAATGGAACAAAATACATCCACGAGGAAGTGAACAATGGAATAATCTGATTAACGAATTTTTGGAATTGGACTTTATCCTTGATCCAACCATGACTGCCTATTTGGCTGGCAGAGATGTAATGAGGGAACGAACTGCTGAGTGGCATGAAAAGTACACCTTACCATCACTTTGGGAGTTTTACGTTCCTAACCGGCTTGATCATGGATCGTACTTTTATGATTGGACCTCGTGGGAAGAATCTGCCTGGCGCAAGTTCTACCAGGTTTGGATGTCTTTCCTCAATGACTATAAAAATGCCGGTGGAAGAGTTACCGTAAGCGATGACGCTGCTTTTATTTACAACCTCTATGGTTTTGGCGTGATAGAAGAAATGGAATTATTACAAGAAGCCGGCTTTCATCCTTTAGAGGTGATCCGTGGTGCAACTATGCATGCTGCTCAGGCCATCCATGAACCCAAAGGAAAAGCCATCGAATTTGGTTTGGTGCGTCCCGGTTTATTAGCCGATTTAGTAATCGTTGATGAAGACCCGATCCAAAACCTTAAAGTGCTTTATGGTACTGGGTTCCCAAGATTAAACGATGAAACCGGAAAAGTGGAGCGAGTGGGTGGTGTGAAATACACGATCAAAGATGGTATCGTTTATGACGCTAAAAAGTTGCTAAAAGATGTGGAAGATATGGTGGTAAAGCAGAAGGAAGCAAAATCCAATGAATAACTAAAAATTATGATTTCGGCAAAAGACCCATTCCAACGCCATCGAATCCCCCTCCTAGATGGCCATATGAGCTATTTGGATGAAGGGGAAGGTAATCCAATCATATTCTTACATGGCAACCCCACCTCATCTTACTTGTGGAGGAATGTAATTCCCCATGTCCAACATTTAGGGAGGTGTCTGGCTCCTGATTTAATTGGCATGGGTGCTTCCTCAAAAATTGCAGGATTAAGCTACCGGTTTGCAGATCACGCCAAATATCTTGATGCCTGGTTTGACCAGCTGGAGTTGATGCAGAATGTGACTCTTGTTGTGCACGACTGGGGTTCAGCCTTGGGATTTCATAGGGCATTTAGATTCCCGGAGAGCATTAAAGCTATTGTCTATATGGAAGGAATGGTCAAACCAGTAACCTGGGACAATTGGCCAGAAACTGCAAAGCAGATTTTTCAGGCCTTAAGATCCCCGGCAGGCGAAGAGATGATTCTGGAAAAGAATGTCTTTGTTGAGAAAATTTTGCCTGGTAGTGTGATAAGAGAGCTGAGCGAGGAAGAAATGGAGGTTTATCGAAAGCCCTTTGTAGAAAAAGGTGAGGCAAGAAGACCAACTCTAACCTGGCCACGTGAAATCCCCATTGAAGGTGAGCCTAAAGATGTTTTTGAGGTAGTTTCAGATTACTCTCAATGGCTCGCTACATCAACTATTCCAAAGCTTTTTATTAATGCAGATCCAGGGGCCATATTGATAAATGAACAGAGAGAGTTTTGCAGGACCTGGAAAAATCAACAGGAAGTCACAGTCAAAGGTATTCACTTCATCCAGGAGGATTCTCCTAATGAAATCGGAATAGCCATTACTGATTTCTTAAAAGGACTTTGAGTTACCCCGTAACTACGTCCGTACTGTACATCTGGTCGGAAGTATAAAATTCCAAAATTCTTATGGGCACTTAAATAGAAGCTGTTTTTCAATAGAACATAAATCATCAATGATAATCGGGAACATATCACAGTTATTTTTAAATTTAAGTAACACTAAAACCATTTTGCTATGGGAAAACTTACACTCCGAACGTTATTATTGCTTTTACTTCCAATGTCTGTTATCCTTTTCACTGGATGTGGAGATGATGACGATGATGACGGAGGAGAAGATGATTTAATTGGAACCTGGACTGTTACAGGTGCTGATCTTGAGATAATGGTTGGTGGCCAAACTCTTCAGGAATATTTAGAAGACCAGGGATTCTCATCCATAGAAGCCTCAGCCTTAGCCAATTTGTTGGAAGAAGAATTCTTAGGGGACGATTTTACCGGAACATTAACTGTTAATTCTGACGGTACTTATTCAACCGATATTGGAGGTGAGTCCGATTCAGGTGAATGGACATTGAACGGCGATGTTCTTACCATTACCTCCGAGGACCCGGATGAAGATATTCAAATGTTAACAGTAACTACATTGAATTCAAGTACCCTTGTTGTGGAGCAAACTGACACCGAAGGTATTGATGTCGATGATGATGGTTCCGAAGAAACGCTGGCAATCACACTCGAAATTAGTTTTAGTAAATAAGCATACTTAAATGACTGGCTCCGGCACTTTGCTCGCATAGAAAAAATCCTTTGTGGTGCTGAGTGGATTACCTGCGGTGATCCTATTGGGTGAGTTTAAATAATCTAAAATCAGTTCACGCTGTTCACTTTTTTTGTGCCCCAAAGAATCGCTAAACAAGTTTGCTCTCCTTTTGACACAAAAAAGCCCTGACTATCGTCAAGGCTTTTAGATCATTGTGGTGCTGAGTGGATTCGAACCACCGACTCACGGATTTTCAGTCCGATGCTCTACCAACTGAGCTACAGCACCAGCCATTTTTGAGGATGCAAATGTAGTTATCTGGGTTTAATCACAAAAAGGAAATTGCTAATTCAAGAAATATCGTCCATTGCGGTCATCCTTGTCAGTATGGGTGGGCTTGGAAGGACGTTTGATGGAGTAAATTTAGTTTCATCCTCACACAGATTACTGCCTTTGAAAGAATGACGGGGAGTTGTTTTTTTATATTTTTACCTTATTCCATTTAACCCGCCAAATGAGCAAGCAATTCGCCTTTATTATCCTGACAATTGTTACGCTGGGAGTATTCTCGTTTACTATGAGCAGGATCATTTCCTACTTCAAAATGACAAAGAGTGCTTTCCCCATTTCGCAAATAGGTGAGCGAATCAAAATTCTGATACAGGTGGCCTTTGGTCAAACGAAAATTTTGAGACGGCCAGTGATTGGTTTAATGCACGCCTTAGTTTATTGGGGGTTTTTGGTTATTACCATCGGAACGGTTGAAATGATTTTAGATGGCTTGTTTAATACAGAAAGAATTTTGTCACCACTTGGGAGTTTTTATGATTTTGTAACTGCCTCGGGTGATGTATTTGCCTTGATCATTGTGATTTCCTGTATAATCTTCTTAATAAGAAGGCATGTGCTTAAGATCAAGCGATTCAGTGGCGCTGAGATGACTAAGGGTTCAAATATCGATGCGACAATCGCTTTAACCATGATTGCCCTTTTGATGGTATCACTGATTGGAGCAAGTATTGGTTACATAGCCCAAAATTCAACTGAGTACTTGGGTGTATTTCCCGTCAGTGCAGCCCTTGTTCCTATGGTATCAGGA
>JAJCYL010000341.1 GCA_029262955.1 Cytophagales bacterium
GGGTTCAAACATGGATTTACCCAATGATTCTCCAATGACTGAATTTTATAAACGAAAATAGATTCAAGGCCCTCATGAGTGCTCAATCCTTAAGAGGACCTTGATCAAAGTGTTAGGAAATCAGGTGAGTGGAGCGGTTAAAAAATACATGTGTCTGAATCCCGATGTTCATCATAGCAATCGGGATGTAGATTAAAAACATAAAAAACCCCCGACGTTTCAGCCGGGGTATCAATAATTTTCCAAATTAAGTTAACCGCCAATGTTAAACCTTACTCCACCGCCAAAAACGACCTGGTCTGCATCTCCTATCACTATCCTTAATTCTCCAAAAGGCATAAAACTTTCACCAATTAAGAAATTAACACCACCACCAAGGTTTAGACCCACTTCCGTATTCGAATTGCTGCCAAACCCGGGAACATCAACAGAAATAATGGCAAAATTTAATCCGGCCAAAGCGTATGGCTGCACACTGGAAGTTGCAAAATAATAATGACCATTAACATTAATATCGAACCAATTTATGTCCACGCCACTGCTACCAAAATCTTTAGGAAAGAAATAGACAAAGCCAGGTGCAATTGCAATATTCTCTTTAACAAAGAATTGAGCATTGCCATTAATACCAACATTTTCAATTTCAGTTCCGTAAGCTAAGCCTCCTCCTACTCTTGTCTGAGCTACTGAATTCAGGGCAAAAGCAAAGATAAACACTGCTGTAATAGTTAAGATTTTCCTTTCCATAACAAATCTGAGGTTTAATATTAGGTTAAAAGATGCGGCAATATCCTGAAAATGGGCTATGAAAACAACGATAAACCCATATTTGTTTAACTTATTCAAAGAATAGTACATTTCACATTAAGTCGCTCACCTGGTACGCCAAAGACAAATTCTACGAAAGAAATTTTATACATTTATAAAAAGTTAACGCCTAAGAAAAGGCATCGAAACTCAACGAATTCATTTTCGAAAATAGTCGGTTAATACTAAGTGCCTCTTTTAGTAAATATCAATGCCATTTTTGTCACTGCGATCTTTTCCATTCTCTGATACTGGCCTTATTCGCACCAGGGAAGTCATCTGGTATGGTCTGTGTAACTTTTCCGGTTGCTGCCCACTCCACTCCTCTTTGAAAAGTCACAATGAACCCGACACATTCCAATGATTTGTCATTGTGACCAAGAGTTGAGTGGAAAACCCTGCCACGGCCGTAGTCGATAGTCATTAGCATCGGCTCATTTCTACCTGTACCAGGTTCTTCATTCCAGGGAGGTGAGTTTTCGGTTATATCTGAATATGCAGTGGCTAATACATTGACATTTTGGGCTGGTCCACGCAATCGATCATAAAGTTCGTCTTTGACATGCATCCACTTTTCAGGGAGTCCTTTTGTGATCGGATGTGAAGCATCTCTCATAGTTATCGTGAAATCCATTATTGGG
Source organism: Cytophagales bacterium (assembly GCA_029262955.1). Lineage (GTDB taxonomy): Bacteria > Bacteroidota > Bacteroidia > Cytophagales > Cyclobacteriaceae > JAJCYL01. The sequence goes on from JAJCYL010000341.1 coordinate 1,449, forward strand.
CCATGGGACCCAGCGTAACCGGGAGATAAATCCCGTACAAGTTTTCCTTTTTCGTCATAATAAAGGAATGGTCCGTCTTTTTCATTGCGGTCTCCCCAACCGCCAATTCCAATCATCTTGTTGTATTCGGGCCAATCTCCAAAAGAATTGTTGGCAGCGTGGATGACAACTAACCCACCGCCCTTCTTTACAAATTCTTCTAATCCTTGTTTTGTTTGCGAGGGCCAGTCGGCGGCTCTCCATCCAAAATTGGATATGACCACATCATATTTTGAAAAATCAGGGAGAAAATTGGGATCCGATATAGGTTCATCTACGGGATTAGTCACTTTCTTACTTTCTATTTTGTATGATTCTATAAGACCATCCAGGGGTTCATCTCCGTTTCCTGCAACACTGTGTGGTCCTTGCCAGGTGATTGCTGTTCGTTCAACAACCACCTTAAAAAGGCCGGTCTGTTCCAGGTAATCTTTCATCATTGATGTATTCTTTGGCCACGCACCGTGGTTATTCTGACCATCAATAATAAGCGCTTTAAGTGATTGGCTTTTAGCGGAAAGGCTCATAATCATAAGTATAATAGTACTAATAATCAACTGAGGAGATATATGTTTCATGTTTACTTGTATTTATCCTAAAGGCTTTAATCTAAACTAAAGAGATTTATTGGAAGATAAAATACTGTTTCTAATATATCTACCCTCAAAGAGAGCTTGTCTTCTTTGCATGTCAACAAAATAATTATAAGAACCTATTTATGGTTAAACTCTCTTAGTACAATTTGTGGATTATTTGCTTTTGTCGCCGCCAGGGTTAGTGCTCCATAAACAGCTAAACAAGCCCAGGCACCTACTCCATAAGTTCCAAAATAGGTCAATGAACTACTGAAGAGAATGGGACCAAATGCACTGGCGAAAACCATAATCATCATGGCCTGCCCACTTACCGCACCCAGGTGATCTCTTCCGTAATACCGGGGCCAGGTTACAGTGACTAAGACGCTGAACAACCCTCCCATTACCCCGTTTCCAAGTATGATCATATAATAAGCAATATCCCACTGGGCAAGGAATATAACACCCAAAATGGCCGTGCAAGCACCAATTCCTTTTACGTATAAGAGATACTTCAACTGGATATGGTCGCTCACACTACTTGCAATCAATGTCGTTACCACCGCGATGATCGAACCTGGCTGGAAGATGCGAATGGCCACCTCCTCGGAATAACCCGCCAATTCGAAGATGGAAATTATATGAAATGTAAAGGCAGTGATGTATAAGCCCTGCATACCCAACATGACTGAAAAAATCCAGAATGCATAATTTCTTCGGGCTTCGAAAAGTGTGAATTGCTTTACTACCGGAAATAGATTCTTTTTCTTCTTTTCAGATGGCACATAATCTCCATCGGGTTTTAATCCGCTATCCTCTGGTTTATTTCTAAAGAATACGACAACTACAATGGGAAAGACAACACCCGCAACAATCGACATGGCAATCCACGCCCCTTTCCACGTAAAACTTTCTACCAAATAATACAGCAAAACTGGTGATGATGAAAAGGCCAGTGAAACAACAACATTGCTAAATCCTGAAGCAAAACCTCGGCGCTGCTCAAACCATTGCACCATCATATTTCTTGATGACATGGTTAGTACGCCTTGTCCAAAAAATCTCAAAGACAAAAAAGCTATAAACATCACTCCAACGATGATGCTCGTATTCTCAATCTCGAAGTAATGAAATAAGAAGGTGTCTACCTGGCTTAAGAAGAGCAAAACAATTCCAAGCCCGACAGTTGCCGTAAGTGCTACAGGTCTGGCTCCAAAGCGATCATAGAGTTTTCCCGCCCATGCTAAAAGAAGAGAACTACCAATGGTTCCCATCATATAAGCAAGGCTTAATTGATCTCTTGTGATACCCAGCGCCCCAATTAAATGGTCGGTGAAGACAGAGACCCCAATAGTCTGCCCGGGAACACTCATCACTATCCCCATTGCTGACCACAAAAGAATCATCCATCCATAGAAGAAAGGCCATTTACCCGGATGGAATGGAAAGTTTGCCCACTGTTTTCTTGTCATAAAGGTGCGAAGATACACCTACAATTGTATTGAAGCGTCAATAACCCTTTCCATCATAAGAGAATATTCCTATCTCGCTTCTTTGAAGAGGAAGGTAAATTCTGCAAAAGCGAAACAACCTCAATCAATTAACGTAATACCCATTATGAAAGGCACCAATATCGGAGAACTGGAAGAAATAGTGCTTCTGGTAGTTGTTAATTTACAAGATGATGCCTATGGCCAGGCCATCAAAAATTATATCATCGAAAAGTGTGAGCGGAAGGTAAGTATTAGTACAGTTCATGCCACACTTCATCGCCTTGAACAGAAAGGGTTCCTCAATTCAAAATATGGCCATTCTGGAGATAACAACCGGGGAGGGCGACCTAAATTACTTTTTAACCTAACCAAAAGTGGAGAAGCATCCTTAAAAACTATTAAAGAATTGCGCAACAAATTGTGGAATACTGCACCCACCATATCATTTGAATAGCTCGAAAAAGATGAAAAACTCCCCTCCCAGCTGGATTCAAAGAGTGCTTGAAAGATTTTTAGATGATCATCTTTTTAATGGCATTTACGGCGACTTACTAGAAGCCTATAACAAGAATCTCGAAAACAAAGGCAAAGTATATGCCGACTGGAAATTCTTCGTATCAACGATGGGATTTTTCAGATACTTCAGGCTACTTTCTCTGAAGTCCTCTAACTCTTCAAACGGCATAATGATTCTACTGAGCTATATCA
>JAJCYL010000342.1 GCA_029262955.1 Cytophagales bacterium
TGACCACCACTTCCAGCTGTCACGCAATGGCAAAGCATTGAAAATTTGGATGTCATTTAAAACCTACGGAAGGCAGAGATTGACTCAAATGATTGAAAAAGACATTGAGCTAACTAAATACTTAGCCAAAAAAGTTAAAGATTCTGAAGACTTTGAACTTTGTAATTCGCCCGATTTAGGAATCGTATGTTTCCGATATCTTGGAAGTCATTCTCAAATACCTGGTTCAGAAATAGATGACCTAAATCGCAATATGATCCCTGCTCTGGAAAAGGATGGACGAGTTTTTATCACTGGCACTTTACTTCACAATCGTCCTGTAATTAGGGCATGTCTCATCAACCATAGGTTAGCAACCCAAAATGTAGATCACCTGCTTCAGGTTATACAAGAAGTTGGTCAGTCTCTGCACTCCTAGTAATTTAACCGTGTGAGAAAAAATATTTATCGTTATTGCTGTACTATTGGCGTGATACTTCTATCTATAGCACCATCTATAACAAGCGCACAAAAATTAATACTATCCACTGTATCAGATTCAGCCCTTTTTTACTATAACCAGGGTTGGGAACAAGTACTTGATTATGGACATTTTACAAATTCAGAGAAAGCCTATAGGGCCATGTATAGACATGATCCCGAATTCCTGATCGGCGCAAGTCTTTTAGCGAGAATCACTCCTGATCCGAAAGAGAGGCAGCAAATACTTAACGACTTAGATCAAAAATCCAATTCGGTTTCCGGAGACGAGAAGTCAGTGCTGGATTTATTTCTAAATCTTACCCGATTGTATATCTACAGGGAAACCAAACAAACTGAAAAATTGGCAACACATGGCCCAGCGACAATTAAAGAGGGACAACAAACACTAGGTTTTATTGCATCAAAATATCCCGACAATATATATTTCAAATCGGAATATATTGAATTCCTGCATGCCAATGAAGGTCCACAAATAGCCCTTGATTCTCTAACAAAGTTATTCTCCAACCCTCCACCCTTTATGTTTGGTTATTCCGCACAACTTAAATCAGAACTCAAACAATTTGATGAGGCTTTAGACATTGCAGATCAGTTAAAAAAGAGGATGAAGGGGAAAAAAGCACCATATGTACATATGGTTTATGCCAAAGCCTACCAGGAAAAAGGGGATTCAATAAAAGCACTGGCGCATGTTAACAAAGCACTTGAAATAGATCCGGGTCATATTCTTGCACTTAGATTGAAAAAAGAGTTAGCATATAAATAATTAATATGATATCTTCTGACCTATCAACACCAATTGACCTATGAAAAACCTTGTTTTTGCCATAGTTATTACCTTTCTCGCGTCCTGTGCATCCAGTACAAAAGAAGAGTCTAAGAATGAATGGACAACTCTTTGGAATGGCACTGATTTCACGGGCTGGCATAGCTATTTAGGGACAGCTTACCGAATAGAAACTGACAGCCTTGGAAACACCATAGAACCCTTCGGAATAGATAATGATCCACTAGGGGTTATTACCGTAATAGAGGAAGGAGACGGTAATGCTATTCGCATTTCAGGAGTGGCCTGGGGAATGATTTATACTGAAAAAGATTACAAGAATTATTACTTAAAGCTAAGAATGAAGTGGGGCAATGAAAAGCATGCACCTCGAGAAGACTTGCGAAGAGATAGTGGCTTACTCTACCATGGTTTTGGTGCACCCGGCTCAGCCTATTACTGGATGAGCTCTCAGGAATTACAGATTCAGCAAGGTGATCTTGGAGACTATTGGCCTGTTGGGGATGTTGAAATTGATATACCCAGTGTCCCGATGGATAGCTTGTATTTTATTTATAAAGAGAATGCTGATTTAAGGACATATTACTTCGCTGACGTCGTTACAGAGGCTGATAATGCCAAACGAAGAGTATACAAATCTATTGATGCAGAAAAACCACATGGTGAATGGAATGATGTAGAATTAATCACTTTCGGGGACTCAAGTATTCACGTAGTTAATGGCAAAGTGGTTATGAGATTGTACAATTCAAGGACAATGACATCAAAAGCTCCGCTCAAGTCAGGTAAAATTATACTTCAGTCAGAAGGGGCCGAAGTGTTTTATAAGGACCTTTATTTGAAGGAAATATCAGAAATCCCTGAAAAATACAAAAAATAGCTTGAATTAATACAAAATAAGTAGGCCATTGTAGTTGCATTTACTTAATCTCAATTATCTTTAGGGGCGTTATTGAAGGTAGACGAATGATCTGTATATCGCAGAAACTCAAAAAATCCATATTTTTTCTTATTGTATTACTGCCCCTCTCCGCTATTTCGCAGGACGGAGATATGCTAGAAAAAGCGGAAGATCTTCTCTATGCTGAAAAGTTCGAGGAGGCCCTTGAAGTTTATCTTGAAGTACTTAAGACCTCCAAAAACGTAAAAGCACAGTACCACGTTGAAATCTGCTCCCTGCTAACAAGATATCCTCAGAAACCTCTCGATCGACTGCTAGAACTCGGGGTTAGTATGAGCAAAAATGACAAGTTTTACAATTATTGGTTAGGCAGAATTCTTTACAATCAATATGAGTTTGAAAAAGCCATAGAAGCATGGAAGAAATTTCTGGCCATCAAAAAATACAAAAGTCGAAGAATCATTGAGGAGACAAACCTGTTTATTAAGAATGCTGAAAGGGTAATGGCATTTTATAAAAAGCCTGAAACGCATCATGCCCAACGACTTCCGGATATCATTAATACTGAATTTTCAGAAATCACACCAACCTACATTGATAACCTAAATGAGCTTCTTTATGCCTCCTCCTTCGAATCCAGTTCTATCTCTCAATCAGAACACCCTTTTCACATATTCAGCAGTTTCTTCGATGGTACGGATTGGTCTAAACCGGAAGTAATCAATTCGCTTGGCGCATATGACGAGGATAATGCGAATCTTGAGATAATTGGTAATGATGGCCGTTTGCTTATGTTCAAACCCAGTAAGAGTGGTGGGCTACATGAAAGTGAGCTTAAACACGACAGTATCTGGACACAACCCCATTTATTTGATTTGCATATCAAGCAATCCAGGCTAAAGCCTCATTTTTACGTTAATGAGCAAGAGAATGTGCTGATTTTCTCGACCAGGTCAAAGGGTAAAGTAGGTAACTTAAATTTACAGTATTCGGTAAGGGCGGCGGGTAAATGGACCAAACCAAGACCATTTGGGAGTACAATCAATACACCAAAAAATGAAGAAAGTGCCTTCCTCGCTTCAGATGGCAAGACTCTTTACTTCAGTTCTGATGGGCATAGTTCAATTGGAGGCTATGACATTTTTAAGAGTGTCTATGATTCAATTGGAGACCAGTGGTCTACCCCTGAAAATCTTGGTTTTCCAATTAATACTACGGGCAACGAGCTTTATTTTAAATTAAAACCAAATGGTCGTGAGGGCTATTTCAGCAGTGATAGATTCCATTCAATTGGAGGTTACGACATTTATCATTTTTGGGAAGCTTCATACAACGAAGTAAAAGGCCGAGTGCTGGACGAGGCTAATCAACCTATTCCCAATGCATATGTAAGATTTCACCCTACACAATACCTGGATACTGACTTTAATGGCATCTCTGATGGATCGGGAAAATATGATATGCACATTATCCCGGGAGATGATTACGACGTTGAAATTTTTGTTGATCACCAACTAATTTTTCAAAAATCAATCAAAGTAAATGAGGAGCATGATCCGAATGTGGTGATCAATATTGACCTCGTGATGGGTACAGGAAATGAGGTGTTAACAGCTGCAAGAGACGCTTCCTTTCATTCTTCTGGTACACATGCCACAACATTAAATGATCACCTGGATGCTGAAGAACCCCATAACCAGGCACCGGTACCTAAAGAAGTTTCATCCTTGTCAGATTTAGGATCCAAATTCAGAAAAGGCCATAAAGCACTCATTCATAATGTATATTTTGGAACCGGTCACGCCAATTTATCTAGTGAGGATAAACAGACACTTCAAGAATTGATTGACCTGATGACAGAATATCCTGACTTGAATGTTGAAATCGGTGGACATACAGATAATGTGGGTTCATCTGAGATCAATCTCAAATTGAGCCAGGATCGGGCCAACAATGTGGCTCAATATGTGGCCAGTAAAAACATTAGTCTCGCCCGCATTCAACCCGTAGGTTATGGCGAATCAAGACCAATGGCTTCAAATGATGATGAAATCGGTGGAAGGGAGCTTAACAGAAGAATTGAAGTGGTCGTTATAGAATAACTAAAGTCTCTGAGAAACTTTTTTCACCATTATTCCTTTCCAATTGGCGAACGTACCTCGCTCAATCTGACTTCTACTTTCGGTAACTAACCACATATAGAACGACAAATTATGAATAGTTGCAATCTGTGCCCCTAACATCTCATTGCTCTGAATTAAATGGCGTAAATAGGCTTTTGAGTAGCTATTACTGGCATAATTATTCATCGACGAATCAATGGGGCTAAAATCCTCTTTCCATTTTTCGTTCTTTATATTTATGACACCTTCAGAAGTAAACAGAACTCCATGTCTCGCATTTCTTGTTGGCATTACACAATCAAACATATCAACTCCCAGAGCAATACACTCCAGTATATTCTCAGGAGTTCCAACCCCCATAAGATAGCGGGGTTTGTCCGGTGGTAAAGAATCACAACATAAGGAAGTCATGGCATACATATTTTCCACCGCCTCCCCCACAGAAAGGCCACCAATTGCGTTTCCATCACGGGAATAGGAGGCAATTTTCTCACATGAAGCCTTACGTAATTCCGGGAAAATGCCGCCCTGGACAATCGGAAATAATGATTGCCTGTAGCCATATTTACCTTCAGTACAATCAAACCTATCAATACATCTTTTGAGCCAGCGATGAGTAAGGTGCATCGATTTCTCTACATATTGAAAATCCTTATCTGCCGGAGGGCACTCATCAAATGCCATGATTATATCTCCACCAATGCTCCGTTGGATGTCCATTACTCCCTCAGGTGTAAACTGATGTCTCGACCCGTCAATGTGGGACTGAAAGACCACACCTTCTTCTGATATTTTTCGGCGATGTGCAAGTGAATAAACCTGATATCCTCCACTATCAGTTAAAATCGGCTTAGACCAACCATTGAACTGATGTAATCCTCCTGCCTTTTCCAATATGTCCAGCCCAGGCCTGAGATACAAATGGTACGTATTTCCTAGAATTATTTGTGCACCAATATCAGATTCGAGTTCACGCTGATGAACAGCCTTAACCGTACCCGCAGTACCAACTGGCATAAAAATGGGCGTTTTTATTTTCCCGTGATCTGTTGTTATCTCGCCAGCCCTGGCGCCTGACTTGGGGTCTTTATGTTCGAGCTTGAATTTCACGGCCCGCTAATAAAGCACTTTATAAAATGGCATCAAAAAACCCGGCGCCATTGGCTACCGGGTTTCTATCTCAGCCCAAACTTCTTCTATCCTCGTGGTCGTTTCTTAAACCTTCTTGGATTTACTTCAATCTCCTCTGTTCTGCCATCTATGGTTACAGTTACCAGGTTGTCACATCTACCATCACCGTAGTCGTAGACGATCACATGTTCCCCACCATTTACGGTTATTTGCTTAATACCTGACACGGGCAGTAGACCACATGTTCTTTTGTATACAATTCTTTCCAGGATTTCAACGCGGTAGGTGTTACCGTCTCGATCCGTACCTTCAGCAGTCCCTAATCTGTAAGACTCGTCTAGTCGTGGATTTGTTCCTCTAAACCATTCACGAGTATGATCTGCATCTCTTGTAGCAGAAGTTTCATCAGGGAAGGTCATTTTACCGCCTATTAATTCAACTCTAAATTTCGGCGCATCTTCCTCAGTCTCCATAATGTTGGTGATAATTCTTGTGCCTTCGACCCGCACTGTATCTACTGAAAAATTTTGCAAAGTCACCGTCTTTACCGATCCCGGAACTAATTTCCTATCAGTATAAGTAATCACAATAATTCCACTTCTTACTCGTCCATGAGGTCCCTCACATCCGTCACCATAATCGATTGTCACTGTTTTACTGTCTTCATCATGGGTGACAATTGCACAATCAAGCCGGTCATCCTGTAATTGTCGGCCCCCGGCATTGATGGCATCCATACCAGCCTCCGCTACCACGTCCAGGTCTTCCATTACAGCTTCCATACCAGCCTCAGATTCAACGTCTACTTCAAAAGAAACTTCACTAGGAAGATCTGAGTTTTGAGTATCGCTTATGGGATCATCCTCCCCACATGAGGTAGCAAATACTATTATTCCAAGAGCTATTACTAAGCTCCAAACCCTGTAACTAATTTTTGTGTGTGTTAAAGTTTTCATTTTTTCTTGGTTTTAATTCAAGTCCATTTTTCAAAATACAGCCCTTTGACAACTGCAATTGCAAAAGGTTTAATGAAGAAATGAAATTTGTTCCTGAATAGTACCAAGACTTCGAAAAGACTGTAGCTTTTCTAAGAAACTGTTGATTAAAGTGTCTTTTTAGTCATCTCGACCAAATCCAAAAGTATTCTGCTCAACAAACTTTGTAGGAAATTTTTCGACACCTGGAAAACCCAATTTGATGTCTTTCCCATTTTTGGGGATATAATTGGTCCCGAACAGGTAATCCCAAATGCTCAATGAAATGCCAAAGTTTACACCATACCGCCTTTCATCCGGAAGGTCGTGAGCATGATGCCATATATGCATCTTGGGGTTGTTAAAGAGATATTTGAGAGGGCCAATATTGATAGTAAAATTGGCATGGTTCCAATGGCCAATGATAGTGGCCACTACATGTACAAGGAAAAAATCATCTATGCCAAACCCAATCATCGCCAGGGGAATGTATTCAAGTGATTTGTAAACAATGTTTTCCATCCAATGATATCTTAGGTGGGCTGCAAATCCCATCTGCTCCACTGAATGGTGCACTTTATGGAATTCCCATAAAAACGGGACACGGTGAAGTAGGCGATGGACATTCCAGTGGATAAAATCGCGAACAATAAAGAGAACCAACAATTGAACCCACTTTGCCCATGATTCAATATGCACGGCTACAAGATTCTGCCATCCAAACAAGGCCAAAAAATCCTTAAACAGATTAACAAAGACATCTGATAGTGCATTATAAAAGATCAGTGAGAACAGGAAGAAATTGAAAAACATATAAAAAGCGTCCAACCAAAAATCTTTGCGAAATCGCGGCTGCTCCACCCTCCATGGCTTTGCCCATTCTATGAGAAAAAAGAAAAGGGAAACCCCTGTGAGCATCCAAAAGTAGTTTTCCCACCAGGGCTTATAATTATAATTAAAAGTTACTTCGTCAATGAAATAATTCGCATAACCCTGATAGGCCTGAATAATAATGTCCCAGTATCTTCCCATTAAATTCCTAATCTGTTAGTAACTGCCAATAATAGAACATTTGCTCCCTTCTCAATATCCGCATCTGAAGAGAATTCATTGATATTATGACTAATACCATCCTTACTTGGAATAAAGATCATAGTTGTAGGACAGATTGAAGCCATCATTTGGGCGTCGTGTCCGGCACCGCTTGGCATTGTCCTGCTGGAATATCCAAGTGAATTGGCCGCCATAGTTATGGAGTATATCATGTTCTTATCAAAATCAACAGGGTCGAATCTTACCAGCTCACTAAATTCGAAATTTATTGACTCTTCATGGGCCACTTTTGTTACAAATGATTGAAGAGTCTCCTGAGCCTCTACAAGTTTATTTTTTTCTGTATTTCTTAAATCAACGGTTAACCTGACATCCTGGGGAACTACATTTATGAGGTTTGGGAAAAAGTTAGTAATACCAACCGTTCCTACCTGAACACCTCCAATTTGCTTGGTTAGATCCCTAACGAAAGTATTGATCCTGGCGGCCACATATCCTGCATCCCGTCTCATGGACATAGGGGTTGTACCCGCGTGATTAGCGTTTCCCTTTAGGAGGTATTCGGTCCAAAATATTCCCTGAACCTTTTCAACCACACCAATATCAATTCCTTCACGCTCTAATACAGGACCCTGTTCAATATGTAATTCGAAATAACTATCTAATGGATATTGCCCACAGATGTCGCTACCCAAATACCCGATATTCTCCAACTCGTTTTTCAGGCTTAGGTCATGGTTTTCTTCTGCTTTCGCCTTCCATAACTCATTAGGGTCCCCCAAGCCGGCAAAAGCAAAACTTCCCATCATATCGGGAGTAAACCTTACACCCTCCTCATTTGTAAAATTGATGATGGATAATGGCTTAGGTGGCATAACTCCTGCCTTCTTTAAAGTTTCTAATACCTCAAGCCCGGCGACTACCCCCAGGGACCCATCAAAATAACCACCTGAACCAACCGTATCCAGATGAGAACCAATCGCAACCGGGGGGCCTTTACTATCTGTAATCCAGGTGCCTGTCATATTACCCATTTGGTCAATCCTCAATTCGAGATCAAGCTCGTCAAACCATTTACACAATAAATCTCGAACCTCCTTGTCCTCGTTGGTCAAGGAAAGTCTCTCCACTCCTCCTCCGGGTAGGGCTCCAATGGCATTAACCATATCTAACCTCCGCTTCAGCCTTGATATATCTATTCTTAAATTTTCATTCATCACGTTATTGGAATATGAGTTGGTTTAAAATTAATCAGTTGGCCATTTAAATGTAAATACATTTATTTAGCATCTTCTTTAATTACGCTATCATGAAAAATCTACTACTATCGGCCATTAGCATACTGGTGCTATGGAGTTGTTCCTCACCCAATCAGGAAAAATCGAAAGGATCCGAAGAACAGCCTGATCCCTCAATCACTGTCCCAGGCGGGTTTATAGCTCAGGTGGTAGCTGACAGTTTAGGGCGAGGAAGACACATAACAGTACGCGATAATGGAGATATCTATGTCCGGTTAAGAAATATTGAAAACGGTGGTGGCATTGCTGCCCTGAGGGACAATGATGGCGACGGTCGTTCAGATGAAGTAGCTTATTTTGATGATTTTGGCGGAACCGGGGTAGACATCAATAATGGTTATCTCTATTTCGCATCTGACTCTGTGATCTATAGGCAGGCATTAGATAATAATCTTGTTCCCCAAACTGAAAGGGAAACTATAGTAGCGGATCTTCCTAATCAAAGAAATCATGCAGCAAAGCCCATTACTTTCGATGGTCAGGGAAACCTCTATGTAAATGTTGGAGCTCCTTCTAATGCCTGTCAGGAAAAAGATCGAGAAAAAGGATCTCCAGGGCAGGATCCATGTCCATATTTGGAAAGACAAGGAAGTATCTGGCGCTTTAGTGACAGTAAGCTGAACCAAAAACAAATGGAGGATGGCTACAGGTATTCTACTGGGATAAGAAATGTGGTGGCCTTAGAATGGAACAAGGGAGCTGGATCACTTTATGGTGTCCAACATGGTAGGGATATGCTTGACATCCTATTTCCGGATCTTTATGATTCAGCTGACAATGCTGAATTACCGGCAGAGGAGTTTTATAAATTTGTTGATGGTGGAGATTTCGGATGGCCCTTCTGTTATTATGATGGATTGAGCAATACCAAACTTCAAATGCCTGAATATGGTGGAGACGGCCAAGCAGTGGGGCGTTGTGCTGATGTGGAACAGCCCATTCTTGCTTTCCCAGGTCACATTGCTCCTAATGATCTATTGTTCTATTCTGGGGATCAGTTCCCTGAAAAATATCGAAATGGAGCTTTTGTCGCGTTTCATGGTTCTTGGAACAGAGCTCCACTTCCACAAAAAGGCTACTTCATCGCGTTCGTACCTTTTAAGAATGGCAACCCTTCCGGTGATTGGGAAATATTTGCGGATGATTTTGGCGGTGATCCGGGTGAAATTATTGTAAGCCCTAGAGATGCGGAATTCAGACCAACCGGCCTAGCCCAAGGACCTAACGGAAATTTGTTCATCGTTGATTCAGTCAAGGGAAGAGTGTGGAGTGTAAGCTATACAAAATCGGCATAAGAAAAGCCCTCCAAACAGAGGGCTATCTTTCCCAAATTAACCTAGACACAAGGTTTGTTTAACGTTTCTCCATACATCGATTATACTTTTCAACTATTTGATCGACCATGTCTATCATAGAATCCAAATAAAGAATCGTCATTCTCGAAGATAATGGCCTTAAGATAGTTATAAGGCCATTATTTGTCGGGAATCTCAAACTAAGTCACATGAGATTACGGACCTGCCTCGCCGGACAGGCGGGCATATTTCTTTCCCCTAAAATAAATTTGGAAAGAAAAATTCCGCAATGACAGTATGTTTTCGTATCTAAGGGTAATACTCGCAAACACTTTATTAAAATAGAGGCTTGGAATGTTTTGCGAGCAATCAACCTTCAATATTCATAAGTCTCTGCCTTATCTTTGCGATATGATTGCGCATAGTCAAACGGGCCGCTTCCTGGTCCTGTAACGACGCTTTCCCGGGACAGATTCTGGGCTACAGCCATGGTTTTCTTTAATCCGATATGCAAGTTTTCAAGTAATTGGACAAATATCTCGTTCCCAGTCGCCGCCGCAATCCCCACATGAAAATCGAAATCCGGTTGAATAGACAACCTCCGGTTATCAAAATCAATCTCCATTCTTTTCTCTGGGTCAACTATAGTGTCAAGATGTCGCTCCCTTTCCTGGTTATGACCAGATCGTCTGCGTGGAGCTTGTTAATCGCTTCTCTTACAATTGGCCTTGGAACCTGGAGATTAGATTCCGAAGCTG
>JAJCYL010000343.1 GCA_029262955.1 Cytophagales bacterium
GGGTGGAAATTCAGAATTGTCACCTTTAATGCGTTCCGGAGTAGCTCATCTCTATTTTGAAAGCATCCACCCCTTTGAAGACGGAAATGGTCGCATTGGCCGGGCGATATCAGAAAAGGCCTTATCCCAGAGTCTTGGCAGACCAACACTGATTGCTATTTCTCATACAATTGAGAGCAGGAAAAAAGAATATTACAATGCGCTTCATGCTAACAGTATGAGCTTAGAGATCACCAATTGGCTCAAGTACTTTTGTGAGATGGTCTTGCAGGCGCAAGATCACACGCAAAGCAGGATCGATTTTTTAATAGAAAAAGGGAAATTCTATTTGCGCTTTGCAGACAGGCTTAATCCCCGGCAAGAAAAGGTTGTTGAGCGTATGTTTAGGGAAGGCGATGGCGGTTTTAAGGGTGGTTTAAGCGCTGAGAATTATATTCGGATAACTGGAACCACCAGGGCAACGACCACAAGGGACTTACAAAAACTGGTAGAGATGAGCGCATTTGTAAGAACTGGTGAGAGAAAACACACACGCTATTACCTTAGCATCGATCGATCGGGTACCTGGAAGTTTCCAAAGTGATGATTATCAGTATGACACTACATTCATTCAACGAATAACGGATGTGATCAGACCTGATTTAAGGAAATTATGATAAAAACCTCTCGAAACGGCATAAATGAGAAATTTTAGTAGCCTCGGCAGGAATCGAACCTGCATCTAGAGTTTAGGAAACTCCTATTCTATCCATTGAACTACGAGGCCAACTTAGCCTGGCGATGTTGACCGAGGCCGGAAATTAGCGCACAAAGCTACTTAGTACATCTCCCTTTTCAAATAATTGGGAAATATAGTGACGTGCTTTTTGCTCACCTGCTGATAGATCAACTCCCTTAGATTTTCAATGTTGTCCTTATTCTTAGCAGAGATAAATGCGGTGGTCTTATTGGAGGATGAATTTAAATCATCAAATTCAAAATCAGGAGCCAGATCAGTTTTGTTGAAAACCAATATGGTAGGCTTTCCATTACCTTTAATTTCTACAAGAGTGTCCTCCACAGTTTTAATGTGCTCTTCATACGCTGGATGTGATATATCAACAACATGAAGGAGTACATCTGCTTCCCTAACCTCGTCCAATGTGGATTTGAAAGAATCCAACAAACTCGGGGGCAATTTTCTGATAAATCCTACAGTGTCTGAAAGTAAAAATGGAATATCGCGGATAACTACTTTCCTTACAGTAGAATCCACCGTAGCAAACAATTTATTTTCGGCCAATAACTTCTCTTTCGTTAACAGGTTCATTAAAGTGGACTTGCCTGCATTTGTATAACCGACAATTGAAACCCTCACCACTGAGTTTCGATTTTTTCTTTGAGTTAAAGACTGCTTTTCAATTTTAGTCAATCGCTGCTTGAGCAAAGTGATTTGATTTCTAATCACTCTTTTATCAGTTTCAATCTCTTTCTCACCGGCTCCGCCCCTCGTTGAAGTGCCACCTCGCTGACGTTCCAGGTGAGTCCACATTCGTGTTAATCTGGGTAATAAATATTCATACCTGGCTAATTCAACCTGGACCTTTGCCTGTGCCGTTTGAGCTCTTTTTAGGAATATATCCAGGATTAAAAGGCTCCGGTCATAAATTTTGCCTTTTAACTCTTTTTCGATATTCCTAATTTGAGAGGGAGATAGATCATCATCAAAGATGAATGTCTCGACCTCATTTTTAGAGGCGAATTCTTTAATCTCCTCCAGTTTGCCACTCCCTATGAAAAACCTGGTGTCCGGTACCTGTAGTCCTTGTGTAAAGCGCTTAAAAGAACGAATACCTAAGGTTTTGGCCAGAAAGTCCAACTCGTCCAAATGTTCGTCTACCTGAGCTTGCGGTTGACTTCCAAGCTTCAATCCGATAAGGATTGCGTTCTCAAATTTTGCGATTCCGTTTGATGCTCCCAATTCGTGTGTATATTTGAGTTACAAAGTTCAAAAATTTAGCGCAAACTCAAATTCATCGAAGAATACTATGCGCTAATCGAAATTTTGAAATTGCGACCTGCTTGTTTTTGGAAATAATTTAATTATTTCATTAATTTATTGAACTTATCAAATTTGGGGTTTTGAGAATAGCAGTAGTAGTTAACACATCCTGGAACATTTTTAATTTTAGAATGGGACTGGTCAATCGACTGATCGAGTCAGGCCACGAAGTTATTGCCATTGCCCCAAAGGACGCCTATTCTGCTAATATTATTGCTGCGGGCTGTGAATATATTAATCTTACTATGGATAGCAGGGGTGTTAATCCAATCAAGGACGCCGCACTGACCATTGAACTTTTCAGAATTTATAAGCGAATCAATCCCGATGTAATTCTTCACTTTACCATCAAACCAAATATTTACGGGACACTGGCCGCAAGATTTTTAAAAATACCGGTTATTAACAATGTCAGTGGTTTAGGTACAGTGTTTTTATGGGACAATTTCGCATCTAAAGTGGCCTTATGGATGTATAAGATAGCATTCAAATCGGCCAATTTCGTTTTTTTCCAAAACCGAGAAGATGAGAAACACTTTATTGATAAAGTAGGCATCAGGAATATGCAAAGTGGCATTTTGCCTGGTTCCGGGATTGACATTTCTGTTTTTAAACCTAATGGCTACGTAAAGAACGAAGATTTTACTTTTATCCTGATCGCCCGTTTGTTAATTGATAAGGGTATTGAGGAATTTGTAGAAGCAGTACGAATCCTAAAAAAGAAAGGCCTCAAAGCCCGATTTTTGGTATTTGGGAATATAGAAGCAAATCATAAAAGAGCTATATCTATTGATAAAGTTAGCGCCTGGGCAAAAGAAGGTATTATTGAGTATAAGGGTGTTACTGATAACATTAGAGAGCAAGTAGGACACTCCGATTGTGTAGTACTGCCCTCATATAGGGAAGGTACTCCCAGGACTTTACTGGAAGGTGGCAGTATGGCTAAGCCTCTTATAGCTACAGATGTGCCCGGATGCAATAATGTGGTCATTAGCGGTTACAATGGATTATTATGCAATGCCAAGGATTCAGCTCATTTAGCCAAACAAATGGAGCATTTGATGTCTCTACCAACTGCCGAGATAGAGGCCATGGGTCAAAACAGCCGCAAGCTTGTTGTCGAAAAGTATGATGAAAATATTGTGATTGACAAATATGAATCGGCTATTAAACAAGTAATGAGTAATTCAGTGGAATTGGCCAGGGAAGAGCAGATCAAAACCAGCACCATACAATCCCGGGCAGCAACAATAAATTTGTAAGAACCAGCCAATTAGTAATTTAGGTGCATCTTAATGAAATTTGCACATCAAATTAGACAGCGATTGGAAAGAGCCAAACTCCTTTTTCAACTATTTCTTTGTATTAGTATCCTGGCTGGCTGCAAAGCCTATAAGCAGGACATCATGTTCAAACCGGATGAAGGCTATGAATCTGAGCAATTGTCTCAAATCATAAATGAAGCCGAAAAGAATTATGTCATCCAGGTTAATGATCTGTTGAATTTGAATGTGTTCACCAACAAGGGCGAACGTATCATTGATCCTAATTTTGAATTAGGGGTTGGCCAGGCGGGCAATCAATCGTCGCAAAAT
>JAJCYL010000344.1 GCA_029262955.1 Cytophagales bacterium
GGCTGGAAATGCCCTGGCGACCAACACTACCTGGAACTTCACCACTGGTGCTAATACTTCAGTGCTAGCCGTAGTTGATCTGGGTGCTGCAGCCAACTATGTTATTTTGGCTAAAACAGCCATCAATAATATACCTACATCAGCTATTACGGGAGATATGGGCCTTAGTCCGGCTGCCACTTCTTTTATTACCGGATTTGCATTAACGGATGATACAGGATTTGCAACTTCACCTCAAGTAACCGGTAAAGTATTTGCAGCTGATATGGCAGATCCCACTCCAATCAATCTTACCACTGCAGTTAATGATATGGTCACAGCTTATAATGATGCAGCAGGAAGACCTACTCCCGATTTTGTGGAACTTGGTACTGGTAACATTGGAGGCATGACGCTTAGCGCCGGCTTGTATAAGTGGACAAGTACGGTCACTATTCCTGCCGATGTTACATTAACCGGTGGAGCTGACGATGTTTGGATATTTCAAATTTCAGGTGATCTGACTCAAAGCGCAGCAGTTTCAGTCAACTTAAATGGAGGTGCACAAGCTAAAAATATCTTTTGGCAGGTTGCAGGAGAGGCAACTTTCGGAACCACTTCACATTTTGAAGGCAATATCTTATCAATGACTGGAATCACTTTCCAGACAAGCGCCTCAATGAATGGGCGTGCCCTGGCACAATCTGCCGTCATTTTAGATGCCAACGCAATAACTAAAGTGCAATAAAAGCCAGGTATTTTCTGTCCATATTCAAAAGCCACTCAGCAATATTGGGTGGCTTTTATTATTCCCGGTGGTCCATTGTTCAATAATAGTATGCGAAAGTAGCTACCGCCCGACTTTGAGCTGGATTTGTGGAATTTGTGAAAAAGACCCCCAGATGATTACAAAATTCACATTTTTGGAAAGCAGCCACAATTTGGTAGAAGTAGCTAAAGAATTGGTTACTACGAATTGTTAAGGATATTTTGTTCCGCACTTGAAGTAATATACTCATTTCAATAAGCGAATCTGATAAGGCAATTCAGTAATTAATATCAGTTTGAACCATGTCATAATTCTTTCTTTTGCCAATCAAATTCCATGTAGGTTTGCAGTAAAATTCAGACTAATGCAAGCGATCAATCCTGCCACAGAAGAGAAATTAGAGGCCTACCAAGACCATTCAGATGCTCAGATGACTCAAAAATTAGAAGCCGCACATGAAGCTCATCTTGTTTGGAAAAAGACGACTTTCGGTCATCGGTCAAAATTGATGAAAGAGGCGGCTAGAATCTTGAGAGAAAAGAAAAAGGATTTGGCTGTATTAATGACCAGGGAAATGGGAAAGCCTGTAAATGATGGAGAAGAGGAAGCCGAAAAGTGTGCCAGGGTTTGTGATTATTATGCAGATAATGCTGAAAAGTTCTTATCAAATGAGAACATTATATCTGATGCCAGTAACAGTTATGTCAGCCACCAGCCTTTGGGAATTGTTTTTGCGATTATGCCCTGGAATTTTCCGTTCTGGCAGGTTTTGAGGTTTGCCGCACCTGGATTGATGGCTGGTAATGCGGGTATTTTGAAGCATGCCCCGAACGTACCTGGATGTGCCCAGGCCATTGAAGACATTTTTTTGGAGGCAGGATTTCCGGATCATCTGTTCACCAACCTCTTTATAGATACGGATCAGGCAGCCAGGGTCATTGAACATCCATTAGTGAGGGCAGTAACCTTGACTGGCAGTACCAGGGCAGGTAAAGCAGTGGCCAAAAAAGCCGGAGAGTATCTGAAAAAAGTAGTATTGGAACTGGGAGGTAGCGATCCTTACATCATTCTCGAAGATGCAGATTTGGATGAGGCTGTGAAAATGTGTGCCACCAGTAGGTTAATTAACAATGGGCAAAGTTGTATCAGTGCTAAACGCTTTATTGTTCCTCAGTCAATTAAAACCGATTTTGAAAGGCTGTTGGTTGAATCTATGAGCAGTTACAAAATGGGTGACCCAATGGAACAAGACACCCAACTGGGCACGATGGCTCGGGAAGACTTGAGGGATGAGTTGGCAAAGCAGGTGGATGATAGTGTTGCAAAAGGAGCAAAGTGTCTCTTGGGTGGAAAAGTACCCGAGGGTAAAGGTTTTTATTACCCCGCTACAGTCCTGAGTGACGTTAAAAGAGGAATGCCTGCATTTGACGAAGAGCTGTTTGGACCAGTGGCCTCAATAATTAGTGTAAAAAATGAAGAGGAAGCCATAGCTGTTGCAAATGATTCAATTTATGGTTTGGGAGCGGCTATTTTTTCGAAAGATGTTAAAAAGGCCGAAAAGATTGCTGCTGAACAATTGGAAGCCGGAGCCTGTTTTTTGAATTCTTTTGTCAAGTCAGACCCAAGATTACCTTTTGGCGGCATCAAAGAGAGCGGGTATGGACGGGAGCTATCCCATCATGGTATCAAGGAGTTCGTGAATATCAAGACGGTTTATGTGAAGTGAGATACCTGGCTTCTTTATTAAATGCAGCAATACGAATCCCGAAGGGATGTTATTATTATAGATAATAATTAATATTAGGAAATCAACCCTGAAAGGGTGAAAGTAGTATGGCCGGAACATTTTCACAGCTTTATGTTCAATGTGTTTTCGCAGTAAAGGGAAGGAGGAGCCTTATGGATAAAACCTGGCGTCATCAGGTTTACAAGTACATGGCCGGAATCATCAAAAATAAGGGTCATAAACCGATCATAATTAATGGAGTGGCAGATCATGTTCATGTTTTTATTGGTTTACGACCAGCGGCTGCATTATCTGATCTGGTCAGAGATGTGAAAAACAATTCAACTAACTTCATTAATGAGAACAAATGGTTATCTGAAAATTTCTCCTGGCAAGAGGGCTACGGTGCTTTTTCGTATTCTCATTCACAGATCGATAGTGTATATCAGTACATTCTCAACCAAGAGGAGCATCATAAAAAGAAGACCTTCAAAGAGGAGTATTTAGATTTTTTGGAGAGGTTTGAAATTCCTTTTGAAGAACGCTTTCTATTCGAATGGTCTTTGTAACACCCCTTCGGGGTTAATTTTTTACTTACCAATTTCTACAATATTTTCATCCCTTCGGGATTGGTCTTGTGCTTTGACAAAGACCTAAGTAACGCAAAAATGATGTTTAGAAAGTTGCTATCAACTATATATTTATAGCCAACCCTTTACTCTAAGAAGAGTATTTAGATTTTCTGGTGAGGTTTGAAATTCCTTATGGGAAGTGCTTTCCATTCCCGTGGTCCTAATTACACCCCTTCTGGGTTATAATTTTAGCTATCCTATTCTGTTTATGTAAAGTAAATAACCACGAAGGGAGCTAATCTTTAAAGTTCCCGGGCATGGAGCATTTCAGAATCACTTATAGGCCTTACATCCTTCATGGTGAGTGTTTCCACAGTAAGGGTTTCTCCATTTAACTTGAAGAATTCGACTTCACACCCTTCTTTACCGTGAACCATTACAACAGTTCCTACATCTCCTTTCTTTAAGTTGAGGTGAGGAAGGTTTCTTGATAGAACGACTCTGTCAAATTCCTTAATCATTTTTAGTAGGATATGCAGTTACTCATTTAAAGATTTTAGATTCTTTTTCTTGAAACCATATACTTCTAATATATACATTACGTATAGAGGGGGTCTCGAGATTTCCATCGACTACGTAGTTGATCCCAAATATGGTCTTTTTACGTGATACGACGGGATTGTTCAGGAGATGTAATTTTAGTGATTCCCTAAAGACCTCTTTATTTTTGATATTAAAACCCTGAGTTCTGAAAAAAGAAGCCTTGGATGAACCGTCAGGATGATCTGTATTCAGTAGATAGTGCTGAATTTTAGACGTGGCGATTTCAATTTGATCCCTACCGATTTTCACTCTACAACCATCCCTTTCGCCTAAAATAGTTAAGCATGAATCCAGCTACTATTAATAAGACGATCCAAAAGATAAAATATGCATACCTAAATCCAAGTTCAGGAAAGTATTCGAAATTGGTACCATATATTCCTGCAATAAATGTGAGTGGAATGAAAACCGCAGAGAAAATGGTTAGCACCCGCATTATGTCATTCATCTTTCCACTAAGTGTAGTATGATAGATGGTTAGTTGATCAGTGAGCATTTCACGGTAGGTGTCCAATGCTTCATTAACCGCAGTAATGTGATCGTGGAGGTCATGCAGGTACTGATAGGTCTGTTGCTCAATGTGATCCGTTTCCAGTTTTGTCCATTGAAAAATCAGCTCTTTAGTTGGACGAATAGATCTTCGGAGATATTGTATTTCCTGTTTGTAGTAGTTGATTACCTCAACCATGTCAGGATCCGGGTTATTAAGAATTTTGGTCTCATTAGCTTCGATGTCATCTCCAAAGTCTTCTATAATCAGGATGTAATTATCGACGATCATATCAACCAGGGAATAAGCAAGGAAGTCCGGTTTTGAACCTCTAATACGTTTCCGTTGATTTCTCAACCGCTGCCGTATCGGCTCAAATATGTCTCCCTCAGATTCCTGGAAAGTTATGAGAAACTTACCTGCATAAATTATACTTAATTGTTCAGCCAGTATCTTATCCTCCTCCTCATCATATCGGAGCATCTTCATGACAATAAAGGTGCAATTGTCGTACTCTTCTAGTTTTGGTCTTTGATCAGGGTGTAATATGTCCTCTAACAACAGTTCACTGAGTTCGAATACTTCACCTACTTTCTTAATTAATTCGATATCATGCAGACCATTTATGTTCAGCCAGGTAACCGTATTTTTGTCACGGTACTTAGTTATTTCGTTCAGATCAGAAATTTCACGTTCTTCAAGATTAGTGGGATCATAATCAATCAATTGAATGGACACATTTTCAACTTGCTGCTCTCCAAAGAAGGAGAGGGTGCCGGGGGGAGCTCCTAGTGTTTTGTGTTTCTTCTTAAAAAATCTGGGCATATTAAAGAGTTAGTTTGTTATGTATGTGATCTCTAAGATTAATTAATATTTTATACTCCTTGAAGTCCTGAAACGATTGTTTATGCGTCTTATTGGGCCATAGTACTTCGGCTGTTTGATCGTCAAGCTTATAAATCACCGTGTAAAGCGTTCCAAATGCTTTTTCAAATTTAAGATTATATAAAGGTGGTTTGAGAAATCTTTTGAGCATGTTGCCCTCTGTCTCTAAAGGGTTTGCGTAATGTTCTTCAATAAATTCCTTTCTTTCGACCGTTGCAGAGAGCTTAGCATAATCCGGCCATTCCAGGGCCATTTGATGATTGGTGCCTACAGGTGTATCTACAATTCTGGCCGGATGATCAGGAGCCAGGTAAATGGTCACATAGTTTCTTGCTTTATCGATCAAAGTTACATTGTAAGCCATATGAACCGGTATTCTGCAAAAAACGGCTTTTGCTTCCTCGACCGTACTGCAAGTCTCCAGAGCATACCTTACGATAATGGGGATCCCAAAACCCTCACCCACGATTTTCCTTCCTCCAAAAGTTAATGAAACGGCCAGACCATCGCTGTTCATGCCATCCAGAAGACCCCAGGTACAATCACTAATTCCAATGATGGGCTTAAGCCAGTGAGTGTACAACATCACCCCCTCAAACATGCCTGGGCTATAGTCGTAATTTCTGATAAGTGAAGCGCTGTTTCTTGTCCAGGCTATTTGCGAGCAGCCAGCCATATAAGGCGGTGGGCAGTACATACTCAAGAACCGGGATTCCAAATCTCCACCT
>JAJCYL010000345.1 GCA_029262955.1 Cytophagales bacterium
AGCCACCTTCTTCTGCAGGAGTGCCGTAATATCTAACAGTCCCTTTGATATTGTTTTTAGTCATCCACTCTTTGGTCTCGATAGCAGCCAGCATGGACCCTGTGCCAAATAGATGGTGGCCGCAAGCATGACCAGGTGCCCCTTCCTTTGCGGGTTTTTTGTCTGGAGTTGCTTGTTGAGACATATTTGGTAGCGCATCAAATTCTCCTAAAATACCAATCACTGGTTTACCGGAACCATAACTGGCCGTAAAAGCAGTTGGCATACCGGCTACTCCAGCCTCTACCTTAAAGCCAGCTTTTTTAAGTTCAGCTTGCAGAAGTGACGAACTGGCGGTCTCCATGTAACCCAATTCTGGATTATTCCAGATCTGCTGTGCAATATTGGAATAGTAGTCTGCTTTCGAATCCAGTGATTTAATTACCTGGCCTTTTGCTTTTTGTGCATTTACAGTAAATCCTGAAACGATTGCGAGGATAAGAAGCGTTTTTTTCATGGCTAATAGAATTATTGATCCATCAAGATACATCCTGAATATCTTTGGATGAAATGGTATTGGTTAACTTTCATGTATTGTTAAAAGAACGGTCATTAGGAGGTTTGGCCGTCACCTTCGAGGTAATCTCCCATTTGGGAATACGACTACGCTTTCATTGCCATCTTTGCCTACCGAGGCGACCCCAAAAAAGAAATTATCAATCACGATACCTTCCAGGGTGTATTCGGTAACATCCTTGCCTACAAATCTTGAATTCTGCCATTGAGGTGCTGTGGTCTCACGCCAGTAAATTTTATATCCTGCCAAATCAGGGTCATCCACTGGTGTCCAGGCGAATTTAGCACTGGGTTGAACCGCTCCGCCAATCTTCACAGTGTCCGGTTGAGGTGGTGCCCAGGCTATGCCAGCAAGACTAATTGCATTTACAGCGGTCAATTTTGAATTGTAGTCAAAATCGACTCCACTAATTACATCACCATAGTTGATCCCTTTTTCAGAGCGGATGTCCTGATGTTGCATGGTGTAATTCTCATGCGCTTCCATGATTCTTATTCCAGCGAATCCGGCATCATTAAAAGGTCTATGGTGCCCTCCTCGTCCAAACCGATCTAACCTATAAACCATAATAGGGTCCATATGAGGCATATAAGTAGTGGTCATGCGATGCACATATCTCGCTAATTGTCTGGAAACACCATCAACTTCACCGCCGGTAAACCTTCTTCCATTTCTTGATTCATCGCTTTCTGTTACTGGTGTCGGTTCCGAAAAGACCCTGAAATCACGGTTATCAATTACACCATCCACACCTCTGATATTGCCAATCATGTCATTGTTGATGATACCCACGATGTTCCAGCCCTCATCCTTGACTTTTTCAGCCATTATTTTCCCGCCAAATAACCCTTGTTCTTCCCCACTAAGCCCCACGTAAACAATTGAGGTAGGGAATTGGTATTTGGACAGAATTCGAGCAGCTTCTATAGTTCCTGCCATGCCGGATGCATTGTCATTTGCTCCTGGAGAGTCATCTGTAAAGTTTGCAGGGTCTGATACCCGGGAATCTATATCACCCGACATGACAATGTATCGATTCGGGTATCTTGTGCCTCGTTGTATGGCAACAACATTAACTACCTGAACATCATGGACAATGCGTGCATTGGTCCCTTTCTTGACCAGGCCTCCCAAATAGAACACCTCCAGGCAGTTACCACATTCGTTTGAAATTTTTTCAAATTCTGATTTTATCCAACGCCTGGCAGCCCCAATACCACGAGTTTGAGAAACTGTATCTGACAATGTATGTCGTGTACCAAAGTTTACTAACTTTTGAACATCGGTTTGTAAACGATCTGATGATGCAGCATTAACAATCTCATACATCCGGGGATCAATAGCCTTTGGTAAGTCCTGCCCCGCAAGTTTTAAAATTGAGCCGGTCAAAATGAGAATAATTAAGAGCGCTTTCATTTGTGATCAAATTATTGAATAGGAGTCGAAAATAGAGAATATGCTCTCAATATCACATCGATTTTTGATAGACGTACGACATTGTGGTATTAAAGACCAATCAAACCGAAATATGATCAGGTATCAAACGCTTGGCAATAAATAGGATAACTCGTTTTATATTTCACTTCATATGATTGCAGTCGAAGGTCTTAGATATTCATACGGGCAGAATAGCATGACCTATCCTGATTTCAAGGTTGAACAGGGTGCCAATTTCGCGATCATTGGTAATTCCGGATCAGGCAAAACTACTTTACTTCACTTGTTGTCGGGGTTGAGAAAAAGTCAGGAAGGAAAAATTGCTATCGACGATACAGACATCACCACTCTTGAAAACAGAGTGCTTGATCAATTCAGAGGAAAAAGGATAGGAATGATCTTTCAGCAAGCACATTTATTAAGTGCCCTCACCGTTCAGGATAATTTATTGGCCGGGCAGTTCTTTGCTGGGGTCAGTCAAAGAGTTGAGCGAGTACGAGAAGTACTCGAGGAACTTAATCTAATCGACAGAGCTCATTCAAGACCGAATCAACTAAGTCAGGGTGAGGCTCAGAGAGTGGCAATTGCCAGGGCGGTCTTGAATAAACCTTCAGTGATTATGGCTGATGAGCCAACTTCCAGTCTTGATGATGAGAACTGCGCAAAAGTGTTAAAGATGTTAATAGATGAGGCGCAGCAGTATAACGCATCGTTAATTGTAGTGACACATGACCAAAGGGTTAAAGAGAGAATTGAGGATGGAATTAACCTTAGCCAAACATGAATTTACTGACCATCAGTTGGAATTACATCAAGGAGAAGCCGCTGAACACTTTTCTTAATACATTTTTATTAGCGTTGGGTATCTCAATTATTGTGGTATTGCTGTTAATGAGTACTCAATTGAAAGATAACCTTGAGAAGAATGCGAAAGGCATTGATCTGGTGGTTGGTGCAAAGGGAAGCCCGCTACAATTGATTCTTTCCAGCATATATCACATTGATTACCCTACCGGTAATATTCCATTATCAGAAGCTCGAAAAATAGCTGCAAACAAAAGATTTGTAAAAAATGCAATCCCACTGGCGCTAGGAGACAGCTATCAGGAGTTCAGAATTATTGGGACCAACAATTCTTATCTGGAAGTATATGGTGGTGAGCTTGTTGATGGGGAATTGTGGGATAAGGAGCTTGAAGTTGTCCTTGGAAGTAATGTTTCGAAAACACTAAATCTATCCGTGGGAGATGAATTTTTAGGCGAACATGGTTTGGCTGCTGGAGGCCAGGCTCATGATAAGCATGGTTACAAAGTCTCCGGTATACTCCATCCTTCACATTCAGTACTAGATAATTTGATTTTAACCAATGTCGAGAGCGTCTGGGTAATGCATGAGAAAGGGGAAGAAGATCATGATAATGTAGAAATGGAAGCAGATATATTTGGTATTAAAACCGGTCATGAAATTGAAAATAAAGAATTGACTTCATTGCTGATTCAATACCGGGGGCCAAGAGCAGCCTTGCAGCTACCCAGGATGGTAAACGCAAATAGCTCACTTCAAGCTGCATCACCTCCGTTTGAAACTGCCAGACTCTTTAATCTTGTTGGGGTAGGTGTGGCGGTAATTCAGGGTTTTGCTTACCTCATTATATTCATCGCAGGACTTAGTGTTTTTATCGCACTCTATAACTCACTTAAGGAGAGAAAATACGATTTGGCAATTATGAGAAGCTTGGGGGCTTCGTCAAAAAAACTTTTTGTATTGATTATGATTGAAGGAATAATTATCACATCGATTGGTGGGATAATGGGGTTTATTCTTGGACATGGGGTGGTCGAAATCCTTGGTGTAAGTATGACTACCTCGAACCAGGCATTGGTTACCGGACAGATCTTCCTTTCAAGCGAAATTTGGATCGGTATAATAAGTATTGTTTTAGGTATTTTTGCCAGTGGAATACCGGCAATTGAGGCCTACAAGACAGATATTTCACAAGTAT
>JAJCYL010000346.1 GCA_029262955.1 Cytophagales bacterium
TGATTCAATTCGTCCTCGTTTGTAACGAGGATGTGCTATCAATCCAATGACCACCAATACTTAAGGTAACTATTCAGATAGAAAGAGGTCTTTTTGAATGTCAGATTTTAGTTTAAATGAATTCAGCATCCTCGTTACAAACGAGGACGATCTTTAAAAGGAAAAGGAAACAAATAGGAATCTACTTCGAACAAAAAATAAACCTCATGTGTAACGAGGATGTTCTATCAATCCCTTGACTCAATTCGTCCTCGTTTGTAACGAGGATGTGCTATCAATCCATTGACCACCAATACTTAAGGTAACTATTCAGATAGAAAGAGGTCTTTTTGAATGTCAGATGCTATCAATCCCTTGACTCAATTCGTCCTCATTTGTAACGAGGATGTGTTATCAATCCATTGATCACCAACCACTTAAGGTAACTATTCAGATAGAATGAGGTCTTTTGAATGTCGGATTTTAATTTAAATGCATTCAGCAGCTCGTTGCAAACGAGGACGATTCTTTGAAAGGAAAAGGCAAACAAACAGATTGTTCTATCGTCGTTCATAAACTACCTTACCACCAACCACTGTTAACACTGCCCTGGTATTCAGAATCTCCTGTGATGGAATAGTCCGTAAGTCCTTATCAAATACTGCCAAATCAGCCAGGTATCCAGCCTTTAGCATTCCCTTGCGGTCTTCCATAAATTCAGCATAGGCAGAGCCCAACGTATAGAATTCGATGGCTTCCTCAACGGTTAACTTTTGCTCCGGAAACCAACCCTCTCCTTCTTCTCCTTGGCGATCCTTCCTGGTCACTGCAGCATATATTCCGTCCAGAGGATTTAAGGGTTCAACGATATAATCGCTGCCAAATGCCATTTGGACATCGGCGTCCAACATACTTCTCCAGGCATAAGCGCCTTTTAGTCGGTCCTTTCCCATTCTTTTTTCGGCGAAACGTTTGTCCGTTACCGCATGAGAGGGTTGCATCGAAGCGACAACTCCCATTTCCGCTAACCGGGGAATGTCCTCTTCCCGAAGGATTTGTGCATGTTCAATGCGATGGCGGCTTTCCCGTTCACCATTCAACTCCCTCGCTTTTTCAAAAGCATCCAACACCCAATCATTGGCTCTTGGACCAATGGCATGGATACCCAACTGTAGCCCCAATTTATCAGCAGCAACAATGCGATCTTCAAACTGCTTATAAGGCATTTGTTCAAGTCCCAATCCAATATCCGGTTTATCTTCAAAAGGTTCAAATACCATCATCGTCCCGGAACCAAGAGTACCGTCAATATGCCCTTTCAAAAAACCAAACCTGATCCAATCATTGTCAAGAGGATACCTCCTGGCCATTGCTACATAACCGGCCAATTGCGCATCAGAAGCGGGAAACTTGCCACAGAAGTAAACCCGGTAAGTCAATTCACCTGAATCCTTAAATTTTTGATAGTAGGTTGGGTCGATTCCCACGGTATCTAATGAGGTCGTGGGTCTTTGAATTGAGGTAATTCCCAGACTGGCGGTAAATTCCATCGCAGCTCGCCATTCTTCCATTTTTCTTTTCTCTTCTTCTTCGGGGGTTTTGGGCTCCTCATTCAACACGTATCGGATTAAGCCCCTGGCCTTTTCCTGGAAGATTCCAATTGCCTCTCCGCTATCATCCCTCATAATTGTTCCCCCAAATGGATTCGGGGTGTTAGCGGTGATTCCCGCAATTTTCATGGCCACTGAATTGGCCAGTAACGAATGTCCGTCTGCTCGAAAGAGAATGACTGGATTATTGGGGGATACAGAATCAATAGTTTCTTTGGTCGGCCACTGACGATCTTTGAACATTTCGTGCTCCCAGTTTCCTCCCATGATGATCTCTCCGGGTGCTGATTTGGCCACCCGGGCCTTTACTTTTTCGGCAAAAACCGCCTGATCTGTGACATACCTCAGATCCACATAATCCGGATCAATTCCTTCCAGGTGGGCATGCGAGTCATTAAAGCCAGGAGTCATCAACTGCCCCTTAGCATCAATCACTTTTGTTGCCTCGGAAATGAATTTTTCTATCTCTGCTCCGGTGCCAACTGCCAATATGGTCTCCCCTTTAATTGCAATAGCTTCGGCTAAAGGGTTGTCCTTATCTATGGTTAAAATTTTGGCATTCCTGATAACCAGATCGGCTGTATCAGTTGGCTTAGGAGAGCAGGAAAAGACAATGAGAACGGCAAATACGGCATATCTATTCATTCAATAAAGTTAGGTAAGACTGGCAAAAGGAAATAACCAATATTATCAATCTCAGCGTTTACCTATTTATTCATACTTAAGACTTGCATACGCTACCCAATGTCTGTTAGTGGATAATGCAGTAGCTTCCATTCCCAGATCTTCCACATAAAGTAGCTCATGATCGATGCTGGTTTCATAGCCCAGAAATGTGCCCGTTAATGGCTCATTGTTGTCCAGCAGGTTGAGCTTGTTGGCAAAGGATAACCCAAATGGAACAGAATACCTTCCACACCACACCCACTTATACTCCTTGTAGTCCTCCAGTTGAACCGTGTATTCGGTGAACATTTTAATCTTGTCATTGCTCAATTCCTCAGTCAATGCATTGTCAATAATTTCCAGGTCGTATTGTCTTGCTGTTTCTGTGCCGGCTTCATCAGTTCCATGTGGTGCCAGATCTGATCCGCCCCACTCCTCATCACCATAGTGTACGGCATCGTTCGAGATCACCACGGCAAGGTCCGTCCCAAATTCCCAACCTCGGTCCTTCATCACTTCATTCACCACATTAGCCAGTTGATCGCTTATTTTATCAATAGTCTCAAAGTTGATGTACGGAACAAGGATGGGCACAATTTCCAACCGCGGCTTCTTTCTATGTAAAAAAGGAATAATCGCTTCCAAAGAATGCTCAATGACATGCATACTGTCATGAACCACATAAGATTCAGCTGGCAATCGATTGATAATCTCATCCTTTATCGATGACACTTTGAGCGTGTCATAGGGTGATTCCCAGTGGGTATGATTGGCAAAAATGATTTTATCCTGTAGCTCATAATTCCGGGCCCGATGGGCCACCCCAATTAGAATAATGTTCGGCGCATTGATACCCCTCAAGGATTCATAATACAACCTTCCTGCATACTTATAATTATCATGTGGACTAATGGCAACTTTCCACTTAAGGTCATTCAGTTCATCAGAAACACCGAGCCTCTTGTAAATCGAATCGAGCTGCCAGTCATGTTTGGCATAACCTTTTGTATCCATGGAAGGTCGAAAAACCATCTCCTCCTCCGGCAAATCGTTTTTGACGTTTGTATCACAACTTATTAAACAGGATGTGGCAATAATAAAAGCAATTACAGTTTTCATATTCTAAACTTTTCCCAGTGCTAAACCATTCTTAGTCAAATAATCATAACTCTCCTGAACTGCCGTCATCATGTCGGTTGCACAATTATCTAACTCTACGATCATCCAATCAATATTGCCATTTGCGGCTTCAACAATGGCCGGAAAGTTTTGGATTCCCTGACCAACTGCTGTCATGGGATCTGGTTCATCGGCATCAAGACTTTCAGCATAGCGTGCAGGACCATCCTTAATGTGCGCCATTTTCAACCTATCCCTGAATTTGCTCAAAATATCGGCTGGATTTTGACCCGCAACTTTCACCCAATAAGTATCGATCTCAAAGAATATGTCCTTGTCAAGCTTCTCGTTAAGCACTTCAAAAGGGTACTTGCCAGATTCTTGCCGTTCAAACTCCCACCAGTGATTATGAATGCCAAAGTTCATCCCATTGGATTGCGCCACTTTCAGTGCCTGATGATAAATGTCTATCAATTCTTTGGTGCCATCTTCGGTTTTATATCTCTCGTCTTCCGGCCATCCATGCCAGATCATATTCTTACATTCAAAAGCATTGCCAACTTCAAGCCAATCATGTTGGCCATTAATGGGCAATTCAACATGAGCACTACAGACTTTTAACCCCGAATTAAGAATGGTCTTTCCAGCCTCTTTAAGGGACATACCTTCTGGTGGTGGTATAGATTCTACCGCATAATATCCCATCTCGGCTATCTTTTCTATGGTGCCCTGGTAGTCTTCTTCAAGGAGATCCCGAACTGTCCATAACTGAACTGCAATTTTTCCGACCTGTCGAATTTGATTTCTGTAATAAGGCATCATACCGGTGGATATTGCCCCAACGCTGATGGCACTGAGGCCAAGGAAGCTTCTTCTGGATAAATTCGTTATCATCTCAATCTGAATTAAATGTTGAATTTATCGCTCTTTTAACGAATTGTCTAACCGCTCTTTTGCCTCCTTCCAATCAGGGATGTAATCCAGGTCAAAGTTTATAGTGACTACAGATTTAGCGAATTCTTTTGATCGTTTCATTGCTTCAGCATGTGCACCTGATCGCATAAACCTGAGCATATCCTCTTTCTTATCCCATGCTGATAAGGTAAGGAAATAACGGAAACCCTCATTGTACGTAGCTACCTGTTGATTACCCGATGATGTCTCGGCTTGCTTTTTGGCTTTATTAGAGGCAGATAAGAACTGAAATAGTTTCCAATAAGACTTGAGCTCTAATCTGGTATAGGATACAAACATCCAGCGAAAGTACAATTGGAATGAAATAAGTCATGACAGCTAACAAAAAAATAGCCGTCAGATCAATTGACCTAACGGCTACAACCACATTATTCCTAGCTGATTGCGAAATGCGTCTATTTTTCGATGCTGACTAAGTCTTCAAAACCGGCCTCTGAAATCCCCTCAGCTCTTAAAAAGCCAACTCCTTCAGCCCAGTATTTGAACTCTTCTGAATCTTTCTCCAGAGGATTCCATTCCTTGGTTTTCATCACATTTTCAAATGTGCCAAAAGCAACAGTAATAGTTTCGTTGAGGCTTATTATCTCCGCCATATCTTCTGCCTCATTGGGTAAAAATTCCTGCCGATAAAACATCCCCACTTTGGGGACCGCAGGCATTTGAATACCTGCTATGGCATCATTTACTCCTGCTTCCCAGGCACCACCATGTCCTACAACTTCACCTTTTTCGAAGTCAGTCACGGCTTCTCCCATGTACCAAACATTGCCGTCAATGTCCTGAGCAAACCAATCTTCGGTCTCCTCGACTAAATCGCCATTTTCCCATTCTTTCACCAATACTACGGTTGTAGCTATCCCCATAACCGTCTTTTTTGAAGACAACACCTCTTCTGTAACCCGAACAGGTTCAGCATCTTCGTTCTCACCCTCAAGCGTTGTTATTGTACCAGGAGTTAATGTGAAGAATGGGTTATCCACCACATCTACAAAATTTTCCGGGGTGAAATAGGCAGGAGTATCAAACGTAATATCAAAGAGCAACGCCTCATCAGGTCTGAAGCCTTCAAAATCGTTATCTCCGCCACAAGCAGTCAGCAGTATTGCGCTGATTATTAAGCTATTAGTTAAAGTTTTCATAATTTATACAAGTTTTATTCTAGAAGTTTGATGTTCCCATCACGCATTGACTTCAAATTTGGTTGGTAGGTCTGAAAAATAAATTTATAAAACCATTTAATTTCTTTCCTCAACCAACCTTTTGAGTAGCACCTGCGTGATGGTTTAAATTATCTGAAATTGGCAGTTGAGTCAAAAGATTTGATTAAGCTCCTCAAGCAATGCCAAAAAGGGGAGAGAAAAAGCCAGGATCTGCTTTATAAGCAGTTTTACGGGTACGCTATGGGGGTAAGCCTCAGGTATTCCAATGACCGAACTGAAGCCATGGAGATTGTCAACCTCGGTTTTTTTAAGGTTTTGACTCAGTTGAACAAGTACGACAGAAAATTGTCATTTAAGGGATGGTTAAGAAGAATTATGATCAATACTGCAATTGACTATTACCGCAGAAACGCTAAGCATCAGCATCTGGTAGATGTGTCCTACGCGAAAGATGAATCAGTGAATTTTGATGCATTGGATCAAATTTCGGAAAAAGAGATTATGGAGGCAATTCAGCAATTGCCTCCATCTTATAAAATGGTCTTCAACCTTTATGTAATTGAAGGATTTAAACATGATGAGGTTGCAGAACAATTGGGGATTAGCGTAGGTACATCCAAGTCAAACCTGGCAGTTGCCAGAAATAAATTGCAAAAGACATTGAAAGTCATTGAGACAGAAAGGGTAAGAAACCATGGATGATCAAAGGTTTGATGATATCATAAAGAATAAAGTGGGAGAATATACTGATCCCACATTTGATGCGGGTGCTATCACCGGGCTTCATCAACATTTGGCTGGATATCAAATGCAGCCCTGGTATGTCCAATACAAAAATACGGGATTGATGGCAGTGACATTGGCCGTATTTACATTGATCAATTGGTTTATGATTAGAAATGTTGGTCAGGGAGGTGATATTAACCAGGCCACACCGGTTGATAATTCTGAGTATGCAGGGCTAGTGGCTGATTTAAGAAATGAGATAAATAAGCTTCAATCTGTTCATCCTGATACCATTTATGTCATAAACAAGCAGAACCCAGACCCTGGAGTACTCAGGGCTTCTGTCCAGCCTCAAGTGAACCCCGATCAAATCATTAATACTTTCCTTTTGCGTTTGAAAGAGAGTAACAAAATTGGAAAAGTTGGTGGATATTATTTTTATCATGAAGATGAGGTTCCCAGTTATGGAGAATTCATAGCACTGAATTATCGGCAATCAGACCTGGACGGTTCATTCTTAGGTTTGAATTATCCCCAGGAAGACACGCTTTATAAGGATGGTTTTGTGCGAGTTATCGAGGAAGATCAGTCTAAAATGCCAATAATTGTAATTAGAGATTTGGAAAGGCATTATTCAAAAGGACTTGGACTTAAAATTGGTGGTGAAGTAGAGCTTGCTTTTTCTAAACCTGATATTGGTACAGGTGAAGTGCTGCCTGGGGTTGGCCTATTGGCAGAGCTCGTGTTCAGCCCATCATTAGCCCTTGAAACAGGTATAAAGTACAAAACGAGATCTTACAATCTCGATGCCCCAAGTGCATCCACCTTATCCACCTATCCGGACCCTGGCAGCCCTGGTGATCAAATTGAGGGAATAGAAACAGATTCTAAACTTATTGAAATACCTCTGAATGCTAAGTTGTACCGCACAATTGCCCAGAACAAAGATTTCTATTTGAGCATTGGTGTTTCTCCTAACATCTATTTTTCACAGGCCTTTGAATATACCCAACAATCGAGTGATGAAACTCTTTCACCTGATGCGAAAAT